>CAIXME010000370.1 GCA_903920425.1 uncultured Pirellula sp.
CGAATGTCCTGATGTTGGGGTTGAGTTTGAATGCGTTGCAGAAAATCAACCAATCATTGTCGTCGTTGACATTGGGCTCAACCCGAAGAACCGGCTGTTTCTGCCGACGGATGAGACTGACGCCTTCGCTGGATGATTTGAGCTCAAGATTGTTTTGTACGGAATCAATCGTGTTCTGGACATTGTTTTGAGTGGGCGGAAATGTACTCGATACCGATTCTTCGCGATCTTCAGTAAACAAAGTAATCAGCTTGCGATCTTGCAAACGCTGCAACGCCAGAATCCCTTCCAAAAATGTCGCATACTCTGGTGGTTCGCTAGGCGTTGGGCCGCTAGCTGTCTCCGCATTGGAGACCCAATTGAGATTCTCGAGATACAATCGAAAGACCGTCGCTATTGGCCAAGTGGTCTTGGATAAATACGCCGCACCCTCCAAGGATATCGGCGAAAAGAGTCGACGAGTAAACTCTTCGTCATCGAGCGGCGTGTAGCTAAGTGTGGGACGCGTGGTTCCACTTAGCTGCGCTTGAGGAAGAATTGCGTTTCGATATCCGCCGATATCGCCCGCGCCTGCCGATGTAAAGAATGGCACAATCCCAAGCCCTGCCGCAACCTCTTGTTGGTCTGCAATGCTGGAGATGGCAAGACTGCTCGGAGTGTCAACATAACGCAATCGGACGATATTCAGCAGCAGTTGCTGTTCCGACGTCGACTTTACCGCATCGTTGTATCGAAGCCGGCTATGCATGAGCGAACGTGGGCCAAGCGAGCAGCCCAAGCAACCCACTACGACGCAGAAAACCAATGCTAGCGAATTGATTAGCGGCGATCCGAGGGATGGCCGGCCCATACGAAGTGACAACATAGTCATGCTTATCGACTTTGCGGAAATTGCCGATTACGGAAACTGGGGGATATTGGCTAAAAACACGCTCGATCAAAAAATGGACGAAGGAACCTGTGAAGGTTCCTTCGAATGACGACAAACACTTGGCAATTACTGCTTAGCGATCATTTCGTCTTGAACAAACGAACCCACCACCCTCGTCTTGCAGTTGTTGTCGGAGATCCGTCGCCTGCAGGTGTTCCTCCGCTCTTTCTCGAACTCCCCAGCCAGTCGATCAAGACATAGAAAACGGGTGTAAAGACCAAGCCGAACAAGGTCACCCCGAGCATCCCGGAGAACACCGCCAAGCCTAACGACCTTCGCATTTCGAATCCAGCACCTCGTCCCATCATGAGCGGTGCAACACCGAGGATGAACGCGAATGAGGTCATGAGAATGGGCCGCAATCGCACCTTGCATGCTTCAATGACAGCCTCGCTACGCTCTTTGCCTTCCTCTTGCAACTGCTTTGCAAACTCTACGATCAAAATCGCATTCTTTGCTGCCAGTGCGATGAGGACCACCAATCCGATCTGCGTAAAGATATTGCTCTCGGAACCGGTAAGCCAAAGGCCAGCCACGGCGGCGAACAAACACATCGGAACAATGAGCAGAATTGCGATCGGCAGAGACCAGCTTTCATACTGTGCCGCCAGCACCATAAACACAAAAACGACTGCCAGTGGAAACACGAGTTTCGTTAGCAAGTCCTGCCCAACGATAATCTGCTGGTAGGCCAGTTCGGTCCATTCGAAGCTCATCGTGCTAGGTAGTTCTCGTTTTGCGATTTCCTCCATCAATCCAATCGTCTCACCGGAACCGCTGCCGGGAGCAGGATTGGAGATATAGTCCGCCGAAGCGTTCATGTTGAATCGATACACGATCCCAGGACCGCTGACATCACGAACATCGATCAGCGTAGCCAACGGGACCATTTCGCCACGTTGGTTTCTCACTTTCAATCGACCGATGTCTTCGGGGTTCGATCGAAATTGCGTATCGGCTTGGACGTTCACTTGCCAGTTACGTCCGAAACGCGTGATATCGTTCGCGTATGCTGACCCTAAATAAATCTGAAGCGTCTGAAACACGTCGTTCAACGCGACACCAGCAGATTTGGCCTTTTCCCGGTTGATGTCGACGTATAGCTGCGGCTCATTGGCTGAGTAACTAGAGTAAGTTCCGGCTAAACGTGGCTCTGCATTGGCAACATCGATCAAGTTCTCTAAAGCCCCCTGCAACGCTGTTGGTCCGGCTCCTGCGCGATCTTGTACTTGCATTTTCATACCTGCCGTCGATGCCAGCCCATCGATGGGCGGTGCCCCAATGACGACAATCTGGGCTTCTTGGATGCTTCCGAGCTTCTTTTGGAGAGTTGCAACGAGATCGGCGGAGTACAGTTCGCGATGTTTGCTACGATGCTCAAACGAATCCAGAATCACGAACATTCCGAGCGAGTTTGATGCATTGGTGCTCGTCAAAATGGAATAGCCTGGAATGCTCAGCGTATGCGCAACGCCATCGGTCGAGAGCAAAATCTCATTGATGGTTTTGGCTACCGCTTCTGTCCGTTGCAAACTGGCACCGTCTGGCAATTTTGCGCTGACGACTAAATAGCCCTTGTCTTGCGATGGCAGGAATCCGTTTGGTACAGCCTGAAAGCCTCGTACCGCGAGGGCAATGAGTCCTACGTACACCATCAACATGATGAAGCTGATTCGGAGAACGCCAGCGACCAATTTTCCATACATCCATGTAAGTCGATCGAAGAAGACATTAAACAGTCTGAAAAATCGTTGCAGTCCCCAGTTCACCGCAGGGCCGAACACCCAACCAACCACAGCGCCGACAAAGAAAAGCAAAGTGAGAACCAAGTTGTGTATTCCAAAGAAACTCGACGTGGCAGATTCACCATGCGACCCTACCTCTGCCGATGCTGAAGAGAATCCGAATAATGGATCGGTAATCGAAGGGAGAAAACGCAATGCAACGTAGCCTGCCAGCAACGCGACACCCCATCGCGGCAACGCTTCCCGATCATGTCCTTCTACGTGTGGCTTGATCAATGTTACAGCACGGGCTGGTGCCATCGTCATCGCGTTGATAGCGGAGATAATCGTAGATGCTGCGATGGTTAGAGCGAATTGTTGAAAGAACTTGCCAGGGATCCCAGCGATAAAAATCGTCGGCAAAAACACGGAGCTCAGCACTAACGTAATTGCGATAACCGGTCCGGTGATTTCAGCCATAGCTTTGATGGTTGCTTCACGTGCTGGAATGCCTTTGGCCATCCAACGTTCGATGTTTTCGACGACGACGATCGCATCGTCTACCACGATTCCAATCGCCAACACTAGTCCTAGCATCGACAGATTATTGAGTGAAAAGCCGAGCCATTGCATCACTGCCAATGTGCCGATCAGAGAGACGGGAACATCGATCATCGGCATCAAGGTTGCACGCCAATCCTGAAGGAACAGGATCACCACGATGAATACGAGGATGAACGCTTCGAATAGCGTCTTGTAGACTTCGTGGATCGACTCGTCTACCACAATGGTAGTGTCATAGACGATTGCAAAGTCCACACCGGTTGGGAACCGAGTCGATTTCAATCGCTTCATTTCATCGCGAATCGCTTCGGCCGTTTTCAGAGCATTCGATCCCGGTAGCTGAAAGACAGCCATCGTAATACTTGGTTTTCCGTCGAGGGAGCTGCTGACATCGTAGTTCCTCGCCCCCAGTTCGGTTCTCGCGACATCACCAAGTCGTACCAACTCACTTCCATCACCCGTCTTAACAACCACATCGTTAAATTGTTGAGGATCGAGAAGCCGGCCTTTGGTATTGATCGCGTATTGAAAGTCTTGACCATCCTGCGCGGGCGCTTGGCCAATGCGGCCCGCTGCAATTTGAACGTTTTGTTCGCGAAGCGCTTGCAACACGTCAATAGACGTCATATTCCGAGCAGCTAGTTTCTCAGGATCCAGCCACACTCGCATCGCATAGTCTCGCGATCCAAGCATCCCAACGTCCCCAACACCTGGGATTCGCATCAACGAATCTTTTACTTCGATGGTTGCGAAATTCGAAAGGTAAAGCTGATCATACCGCTCTTCGGATGAAACCAGGTTTACGGCCAACAGGATGCTCGGTGACTTTTTCTTAGTCAGAATGCCCTGCCGTCGCACTTCGTCAGGCAGTTTCGCTTCCGCGATAGCAACGCGGTTCTGAACGAGCACTTGAGCCTGATCGATGTTCGTCCCCAGTTCAAAGGTAACATCCAAGGTCATCAGGCCGTCGTTGGTACATCGCGAAGACATATAGAGCATTCGCTCTACGCCATTGATTTCCTGCTCAATAGGAGCCGCTACCGTATCGGCGACTACTTGAGAGTTGGCACCAGGATAAACAGCCGAGATTTGAATGGTCGGTGGTGCTACCTCCGGAAACTGCGCGATGGGTAGCTGCATCATGGCAACTCCACCCATCAACATAATTACCAACGACAGGACCGTAGCGAAAACGGGGCGATCGACGAAGAAGCGAGCGAGCATGCTTCACTCCTTGCTATTGGTAGGAGTAGTTTTGGAAGCGTCGGATAAAGTGGGGATCACTTTTGCACCAGGCCGAGCTCGTTGCAACCCGTTGATAATCACGCGGTCTTGCGCCGTGATGCCAGACTTGATGACTCGCATACCTAATTCCAAATTGCCTAGCTCGACATCACGTCGTTCCACTTTGTCATCTTCACCAACAACCAAAACATACTTGAGGCTTTGGTCGTTGAGGATGGCTCGCTCGCTCACTAGTAACGCGTCTTGAGCGTTCCCATACGGTACTCGAACACGTACAAACAATCCCGGAGCGAAGATTCTGTTTTGGTTGGGTAGTTCCGCTCGAACCATGAGCGTTCCTGTAGTCGTTCGCACTCGATTGTCGATAAAATCGAGAATGCCTTCATGAGGAAAGGCGGTTTCGTTGGCCAGAGCAACTTGTACTTTTTGATTGAGCTCACGAACATTCGTGAACTTCACATCCTCTCCCTGACTCCTCCGCAACGCCATGAACTTCAGCACGGCAATTTCATCAACATCGAAGAGCACATGAATGGGATCGACGCTGGCGATGGAGGTCAGAGGTTCTACGTTGGCTTGCCCGGCTTGAATCAAGTTGCCGACGGTCACGCTGGCTCGGCTAATCCGACCTGAAATCGGAGCTTCGATATCGCAGAAGCTTAGATCCAACTCCGCTTGGGCGACTGCGGATTTTCCCGAATTGATTTCTGCTGTGGCGCTGACCTGCCTTTGCGTGGCCTCGTCGAGTTCTTGCTGGGAAATGGAGTTCGTGTTGTTCAGCGTTTTCGAACGATCCAAGGTAATGTTGGCGAGCTTTAACTGAGACTCTGCTTGCTGCAATCGGGCTCGCGCATTCAACAGTGCGAACTCATACGGGCGACGATCGATCTCAAAAAGCGGCTCTCCCGCTTTCACTTCTTTTCCATCGCTAAAGTGAATCTTCATGAGGTACCCAGAAACTCGTGAGCGAATCTCAACGAATTCCGGTGACGCAGTTCGGCCAATATATTCAAAGAACTCGGTGACCTGCCGCGATTCCGGTTTTGCAACCGTAACTTCTGGCGTAAGCGAAGCTGCTGGCTCCACTGCAACCTTCGTACAACCCATCGCAAGAATGCAAAGTAAGTAGGGAAAGCAACAGAGCTTTCGAACGTGTGACATTATGGCCTTTTCCCCAATATTATTGATTCGCTAGCAACTACGTAGAAATGGTGACGGTTGCTATATCGAGTATCTCGAAAACTACGAACAAGTTTGTAACGCTCACGACGCAAGCACTGCGAGACCGAATCCAAGGGACGCTGTCCAAGCAGATACCTTTTACGAGAAACGGTCGATATCGTATCTGCCCCTGTTACCTTTGCAAAGGTCGTCTTTCTCGAGACAGTATTGTAGACGAAAATCCCTCGCGGATGCACGAGCCCAAGATCGTTTGACGACCGAACGAGCGCCCGAGTCGATCTCAATACCAGCGAGTATACTATCCTGCTTGCTACTCAATACGCTTTGCGATTTAGAGTTTACGCCCCCCAATGCCAACTATTTCTCCACCATGAAACGAATAACTACCCAACGCTTGTTTTGTATTGCACTTGCTATTGGACCGTGCGCGTCGGTTCGAGCCCAAGAAAAACCGTCGACTACCGTTGCGAAATCCCCGGTACCGGAAATTTTAGAAACGGCAGGAACGAGAGTCATCAGTGGAGTCTACCCGCATTTGACGACTTATTCACAGAGCCGTGTTGATGGCTTATTTCATCGTGCGGACTCGTCCGAGTGCGGCATCGGTGCGATAGTGCCATGGGCCGGGAAACTCTGGATGGTTACCTACGCACCTCACAAGCCGTTGGGATCGGATCACAAGCTTTACTCGATCGAGCCTGAGACGATGAAGATGACGATCCACAAGGAATCTGTTGGGGGAACTCCCGCTGGCAGAATGATCCATCTCGAGTCCAAGCAGCTCTTTATCGGTCACCATGTTATCAATGAAACCGGTTCTATACGCACGATTCAACCACAAGACATGCCTGGGCGTGTTACGGCGTGGGCTCGCCATCTGACCGATCCTGCGAACAAAGTCTATATGTACGACATGGAAGGAATGTTGTACGAGGTAGAGGTAAACTCATTGTCCGTTAACAAGCTTTTTCATAACCCTGTCCCTGGCGAGCACGGCAAAGGTGCATACACAGCGCAGGGGAAGCTGGTTGTTGCCAACAACGGTATTTCTGGTGGGCACGATCCCAAGGAGCATTGGGTGGTTCAGCCGAACGGCAAGCCTGGCCCTGAGGACCGGGGTACGCTTGCTACCTTTGATGGAAAGCGTTGGGAGATCGTCGAGCAGCGACAATACACGGATGTCACCGGACCGGAGGGCATCGCGCCCACAACAGACAGTCTGCAAAAGCCGCTCTGGGCGATCGGCTGGGACAAACGTTCTCTTCGTTTGCAGGTCATGGATAACGGTCGATTCCATACTTACCTCCTGCCTAAAGGCTGCCTCAATAATGATGCAGCGCATGGTTGGTTTACGGAGTGGCCTCGCATTCGCGAGATTGGTCAAGGCCGATACATGATGGACATGCATGGATTGTTCTTTGACTTTCCTGGAGGATTCCGCCCTAGCAATTCAGCGGGCATCCGTCCGATTGCTCGGCACCTGCGCTATATTCCCGACTTCTGCGACTGGAACGGCCAACTGGTGTTAGCGACCGACGAAACAAGTGTTCAAGGCAATCCGCTCGCGGGTCAGCCTCAATCCAACCTTTGGTTTGGAAACTATAGCGATTTAAGTACCTGGGGAGACGCGTCTGCAGCAGGCTCGATATGGACCAACGAGGCAGTCAAAGCCAACGAACCGTCATTGCCGTTCCTCGTTAATGGCTTTGCCCGTCGTGTCGCACATCTTGTCGCGACTCCGGGCACCATGTTCAAGCTGGAGATCGACATAAAGGGTGATGGCAAATGGACAGACTATCAAACGCTAATCGCCCCTGCGACGGGGTACGTGAGCCATGTTTTTCCTTCTGATTTCAACGCGCAATGGATTCGTGTTACGCTTGATCGCGACAATGGCCTAGCCTCTGCCGCTTTCCATTACTCCGACACGCGATCGCATGACCCCGAAGGCCCTGGCAAGCAACTATTCGAAGCACTGGCCAACGTGGACGAAGTCGAATCTGTTCCGTCGGTCCATATGTTCCCTGCGAAAAAGAGTCGAAACCTGGAAATGGTTCGAAAGCAAGGTCAACAAGTATCCTACTTGGAACTCAACGCGGAAACATTCGCCTACACCGAAGCGCCATCGGACGAGCAGCTCAAAGTTAAATCAACCATAACTCCCGTTTTTACCGTTGATGAAGCATCCGTCATCCTAGAAGTTGTCGAGAGCATCCAGGGAAGAACGATTGTTCACACTTTACGGCTCCCAAAAGGAGCTGCAGCATACGACAAACCCTTTATCGAAGGCTGGCCTCGCGATGAGCGAGAAGTCGAATCAGAACGCACACTGGCGAATATCCACGGCACCATATACGAGGTTCCATTCTGGATCGTGGGCGAAGGGCCGTTGTTCACCAAGATGAAACCGGTTTGCTCCCATAATAAAAGGATTGATGATTTCGCGACGTGGAGGGGACTGCTGTGGCTCAGCGGTGTAAAAGCAAACGCCGAACCAAGCGAACACGTCATCCGATCCAGCGACGGAAAAACATCGCTTTGGGCTGGTGGAATTGACGACCTATGGAAGCTTGGAAAGCCAGTTGGCAAAGGGGGGCCATGGAAAGACTCCGCAGTCACCGCAGGCAATCCCTCCGATCCCTATTTGATGAATGGGTTTGACAAAAAGACGCTGTCGTTAAAAGCCGATCGCGATTGCACTATCAGCGTCGAAGTCGATTTCGATTTGTACTCCGGTTTCCATCGTTTCCAATCTTTCGATCTCAAGAAGGATTCAGCGATCGACTACGTCTTTCCTGATGGATTCAACGCGCATTGGGTCCGCTTTGTGTGCGACTCCGACGCAATTGCAACGGCATGGTTGCGATACGAATGATGAGAACGTCAACTCCCCGCTCTGATTGGAATCCAGGATCGATTACCTCGATGACTTGGCAAGCTACTGCGGTATTTCTGCAACCGCTTGCTCGCCTCGCTTTGACTCAACGATGAAGTACCCCAGTGACTCTCCTTGGGGGCTTCTCACTAGCCACACAATTCCGGGGCGGGTTCGAATGCGGAAGCTGCCGCTGGGGGCGATCGTCTGGTAAACCTTGGTCGTGCCATCTGGGCCGAGCCACACGAGTTCTACCGGTTCTTGACGCTGGTTCGTAAATGTCACGCTCTGGAATGCTCCCTTGGGTTGCGAGTCAGGGAGCGGGGATGATGGGTCGTGCTGTTTCCATGAGAGAGCTTGGTCGCTCGAAGCGGGGGGGAGCGAGGACGCTTGCTGGGTGATCGGTAAAGGAAAGGTTGGTTTCGGTAGGGCGCTCCACATGCGTTCACTGAGCGAGGCTACGACAGCTTCGAGGCTTGGTTCGTTCGCTAAGTTGGTGTTTTCCTCGGGATCCGTCGCATGATCATAAATCTCTCGCTCGACGATCTCACCGCTCACGGCATCGAGCCATTCCACGTAGCGATACTGATCTGTACGCATCGCATAGCCCATGAAATCCTTCCCCGCATGTTTGCGTGGGAACTGACTAAACGCCTCGTCTTTTACTTTGGCATCAGCATCATCAAGGATTGGTTTCAGGCTCTTTCCTTGCAAGTTGCCTGGGATCGGTAAGCCCGCGAGATCAGCAAGCGTGGGGAAGACATCGATGAGTTCCACGAGCGACTGGCTAGTTTTTCCGTTTGCTTTTGCAAATGGACTTCGAATGATCAAAGGTACGCGTGTGTCGATTTCGTAGTTCGTTTGCTTGCACCAGCCACCGTGTTCGCCGAGCTTCCAGCCGTGGTCGCTCCAGAGAACGACGACCGTATTATTTTCCAACCCCGCATTGTCCAGTGCCGACAAAAGGAGACCAATCTGAGCATCGACGAACGAGACGCTCGCGTAGTAACCATGCCGTAGTTCTCGTTGCTGCTCCAAGCCCAAGGGTGCGTCGAAAGGACTCGGCGCATCTGCATAGTCCATGTAGCCGCGTAGCTCATAAAAACCCCCGAACGAGCGATCTCCAAACGACACAGTGGGCGCATTTTTCGGCAAGAACCCATTGGATGCGAGTGGAATCTCGGACCGATTGTAAAGGTCCCAATATTTCTTTGGTGTAATGAAAGGGAGGTGGGGACGTATGTATCCAACGGCCAGAAAGAAGGGTTTCTCGTCAGAAGCAAGCTCCTGCATTTTTTCTATTGCATCTAACGTTTGCTTCCCGTCGTAATTACGGTGGTCCGGTTCCTCCTGGATCTCGGTCGCTGGTCCTCGCATGCGTTCGATTGCGCCTTCGGGCTTTCCCTTTTCACGCATCGAACTCCTGTACTGATCAAGCTTCTTACGGTTATCGGCTGAGTGCGCAACAACATCTTGAGCGTTGTGAGTTGGCTCGTCCCAGGAGATGGCGTCGGGAAACGGATTGTGAGAAATCTTGCCATAGGAAACTGCGAGATAGCCATGCTCACGGAAATGTTGGGGCAGCGTCACTACGTTGGGCAACACCGTCCGCATCTCGGTCGTCAAATCCCAAACTCGTGTCGAGTCGGGACGCAGCCCTGTCAAAAGCGAAACTCGCGAAGGATTGCAGACGGCTTGCTGGCAATATGCACGATTAAACCGAACGCCAGTCGACGCTAGCGGTCAATGTTGGGCGACTTTACGAATTCGTTCCCGTAGCATCCCAAGTCACAACGCATGTCGTCGACCGCGATAAACAGAACGTTGGGAGGATCCGCTGAGGTAACATAACCTTGCAAGAGCATTAGGCAGAGCAAAATGTACGTTCGATTTAACATAAACGAATTCTCTAAGCCAATGGAGCGGTAAAGCGACTCGATCCCAACAGGTCAGCCCCATTGTAATGACTTGATTGCCAAACTGGCGATGGTAAACGCATGGGCGTAATCGTGTCATGGTATCCAGCAGAGAGCCAATTCTTAAGGGACTGTTCCACTTGACTAGGTCATGCTCCTGCAATATCGTTAATCGACGATAACCGATAGGCTTTACCGCGAAGTGTACCAAATTGACCTCTAGTGTTCGAACTATGCAGACTCCGTCGGCAAAAAACAAAAAATGCTGTGGTACTGAAAAAACCTTGCCACTGCCAGAGAGCGCATCTGCTGAACAGTTGGCAAAACTGACTTGGGCCATTGCTCATCCTGCCCGAGTAAGCATCGTCCAACTATTGCTCAGTCGGACTTCTTGCGTATGCGGTGAGATCGTATCCGAGTTGCCCTTGGCCCAGTCCACCGTTTCACAACACCTGAAAATCCTGAAGGAATCGGGATTAGTTCAAGGCGAAATCGATGGGCCCCGTATTTGCTACTACATCAACCAAAAGGCGTTGAAACAACTAAAGAAGCTCGTCGCTGAACTGTAACGAATGCGCCGGACTAAAGATCAAAGTGTTAACTCTACCAATAAGGCAGAAACCATGAAGAGTATTCAGATTTACGACAAACCGATGTGCTGTTCCACTGGAGTGTGCGGTCCACAAGTCGACCCGGTTCTGCCGCAATTTGCTGCAGACTTAGACTGGCTCAAGACGCAGGGAGCTAACGTGGAGCGATTCAATCTAGCTCAACAGCCGATGGCCTTTATTGAGAACAAACAAGTGCACCAACTGCTGGGTAGCGAAGGGACTGATTGTCTTCCGCTAATTCTAGTCGACGGCCAAATCGTTAGCCGGAAAGAGTATCCATCGCGGGAAACAATGTCGAAATGGGTCAATGCGGCAGCGCCAAAACAACTGCTGCCAATGGCTAAATCCGGAGGGTGCTGCGGTTCAACAGGCTGTTGCTAAGCACGTCGACATGTGCCTGACAGTGCTCTAGTCTTTGGGAGATTGCCCCGGTAGAGAACCACCGTGCGATTTCCATGGCCCTTCCATAAACGAAACCCGGCTAGCGGTCAAAGCTCGTGCTCGTGCTCGTGCTCGTGCTCGTATTCGTATTCGTATTCGTATTCGTATTCGCATTCGTATTCGCATTCGTACCGCAATCAACGCCAGGCTTTCGTCGAGAACTGCAAGCCAAACGTATGGCCGAGCACACAAAGCCATTTGCAGTCCTGCATCGATGTCTCTAATTACCCTGCTTCAAACGCGAAGACCATTACATGAAATTCTTAGAACAAACGACTCGCAACCTTTTCTTTACGGGAAAAGGGGGAGTTGGAAAGACATCTGTGGCTTGCGCAACGGCAGTTCGCCTTGCTGACGCTGGTCGAAAAGTTCTGCTTGTGTCCACTGACCCGGCGTCTAACTTAGACGAAGTACTCGGTGTTGCTCTGGGCAATCACCCTACAGAGGTGACTTCTGTGCCAGGGCTCTTTGCAATGAATCTTGATCCTGAGAAATCGGCAAAAGAGTATCGCGAGCGGATGGTTGGCCCCTATCGTGGCCTTTTGCCGGCAGCTGCTATTGCGAGTATGGAAGAGCAGTTTTCTGGCTCATGCACGATGGAGATTGCGGCGTTTGATGAGTTTTCGCGACTGCTCGGAGATCCGTCAGCGACGAGGGATTTCGACCACGTGTTGTTCGATACGGCACCAACGGGGCATACGCTGCGTTTGCTAACGTTGCCCTCTGCGTGGGCTGGATTCATGGAAAAAAGCACTACCGGAACATCCTGTCTCGGGCCTCTCGCTGGTTTGCAAGGACAACAGAAAATCTACCAGGAAACGGTCAAGGCGATTGGCGATGCCCAGATGACAACACTGGTTCTCGTCGCTCGCGCTGAAGCGACCGCACTGCGCGAAGCCGCTCGCACGAGCATGGAGTTAGACAGCCTCGGCGTAAAGAATCAACACCTCGTTATCAACGGTGTCTTCAAAGCATCCGATTCGAATGATCCCTACGCCATGGCCATGCAGATACGCGGCGAAACGGC
>CAIXME010000371.1 GCA_903920425.1 uncultured Pirellula sp.
ACGAAGACGGTCCCATTTCCCTGCAGCAGAGGAAAAAAAGGTTTGTGACTTCGAACGTCTTGCTTCGAGCACTTGCTCTAAGCGTGCGTCATCTTGATCGGTGGTGCTCGTGGCAACGCACTGGCTCTTTACCACGCTCCACAGTTTTCGTTGTGCTGTTTCAAGTTCGACGCTGGGCATGCGGTACAGATTGCTGGTCCCGTCACGTCGCGATGCAACCCAACCGTCGTCCCCAAGCACTTTGAGGTGCCGGCTAACAGTGCTTTGAGGAAGTTGGAGGGTGCTACACATTTCTGCGACAGTCAGTTCGGAACGTTCAAGCAATCGCAGTAGCCTAGCTCGGGTAGGGTCCGATAGGCTCTGCATCCACAAAATCATGGGGGCTGAACTAGTCATTTGGTTGGGTCTAAGCATCATCCGTTTATCCGGATGAAAGAATAACAGGTTCGGCGGCTTTTTCAATAGAATGCCCGGAAAACCAATTCCGAAAAGAACCGGTAACCTCGGGAAAGCATGCGATTTGCTGGGGATTTCGCAAATAAGAAGCTGGCGACGTGGAGGGGCCGGCTATTCGCGAAAGGCAGAAGTGTCGACTTTTTCTCCACCGTTGGGAGAGACGAGAGCATCCAAAAGCATTTGCGATACCTCCGCCGGGATGCGGAGAGAATCCAATTTAGTCGTCACGGCGGTGAAGCTGCCTGAATGCAGGCCACCTATTTCGACCATCGATTTGTTTCCGACCTTGAGTCCCCGGCTGATATCGATATCACCAGGAGTTGTCCAAGCAATGCTGTTGTTGGTCTCCACCAATAGGAGAGTTTGAGCATCGATGTTTTTGGGGGACAGAGGTCCTGTCGGCGGGAACAATGTCCCCGGTCCAGTGATCAATGCGTAGTTTGCCTCGTAGGTGGCAAGCGCGTCCGGTGAATTGGTGCTTGCGAATTCGGTCGGCATCTTGCTCAGCATGCTGATGTTGGCGGGACTATCCCATGGTTGAGCAAGCTCGAACGATGCGTAAACATCTTCGTGACCCATGAAGGGGAGGATCAACACTCGCCACGAGTAGAGTTTCTTTCCTGCTGCATCGGTGACTGCGGGAGGAGGGTAAGTACCATATCGATCCGAGTATGCATTGAGTGCTTTTGCGATCAACTGCAGGTTTTCAAGGTCTCGCGCCTGGGCGACACGGCGAATGTTGCTTTGGATACTTGGCCAAGAAATCCAGAGGACCAAGGCGCCGGTCAGCAATACCGACACGACCACGCATGCCCCTGCGATCGCTGGTAACCAACTGCGTGGTTTGTCGCTCGCGATTTTGGTCCGGGAAATAGGTAGACCGGACGGCGAGGATGCTGGGATCAAGACACCCTTCTCGTTGAAATGAGGCATCGTCACCTGTTTGCCGCAACCAACGCATGGGCCCGACTGTCCAGCGAACTTGTCCAGCACTTTTGTTTTGCAATGGCAATTGGGGCAAACAAATTCAAATGGCATTTCAGTGTCTTATCGTTTGGTCCCAATGAACTGGTAGTACGGGGTCCTCAGCAGGGGCATATACGGTACCTTGGCTCGGTTCTCGGTCAACAGAACGGTATCAAAGTGATTTTGCAAGTAAGGTATATGGTCGGGACTTGGAAACACGTTGTCGCCCGAAAACCAAATTGGCCAAAACGAACGGGTCGACCATCCATGGCGTTTCAAGCCCTCTGCTGCGAACTTGCGAGAAACATAGAAGTCGATGATGCCGATCTTACCACCCGGCTTCAAAATTCGCAGGGCGTTGTCGATAGCAGCGAACCAGTCAGGGATCATGGTCAATGAATAGGAAAAGGTGACGACATCCGCGTACCCTTCACTAGGTGTCCATTGCGTTGCATCACCCGTGATTGGCTCTACGTTTTTCCAGCCGTTTCGCTCGCTGCGTTTTTGAACTATTCCCAGCAGCGATGTCGCCAGATCTACAACGTAGATTTTGGGGAACTTGGCAATGTTTGGGCCGATGAATTCTAAATTGGATCCTGTTCCGCCTCCAAAGTCGACCCAGACGCCCGGAGTGGATTGGCCTAGCGTTTGGTATACGTGTTCACGTCCCTGCAGCAAACGCTTACGAAAATCATCGTACCCCTCGGCTTGCCCTGCGTAGAAATTTTCCATTCGCTGCGCGTGATCCTTGCCGCGAATGGGGCGAAGCAAAAGATGATACAGAATTTTCAAATCGTTGGAGATGGACATAAAGTTTGAATGTTGGTGTTATCGAGTCTCAGAGAGACGAAAGTATAGGTGCCTAACGGGCTTCGTTGCAATCGTTGGCAATATTGGGATTTCTGAAAGCCATCACGGCTGGTCTTGGGCGTTGCAGATACGCAGTTCCCAACCGAGCCAACGGATCGTCGAGCCGATGACGGCGTGGGCCGTAACAAAGCCTGCCACGATCATCGTGAACTCCCAGTTCAAGTAGTCCAGTGTCCCGCCGTTTTTCCATTGTTGAACTTGTCGGATACCCTCGGTTCCAAACAAGACGATCACGATCGTCGCTGTCACGCCGCTTCGTACCGAAGATTGTAAAGTAGCGCACAGAAGGGAAACGTGCAGCAGCCAAAAAAAGCTGAATAACAAAAGGATAAACGGTGTTCCTTCGTTGGCATAGTTGCGAAAGGAACGGTAGGCGATTGCATCGGATGAAAGAGCCTGCTGCCACATTGTCGCCATCCAGGCTGATAGAGCGATACATCCCAACAAGAAAGCTGTACCGAATTGCATCAGATCAGGGGTGCTTTTGTCCTGCTCCCGGTCAGCTTCTGTCATGTCTTGTCGTACAAGCCATACACTCCGACTTCGGAATACTAGGATGTCGCAGGTCCCGAAAAATAGGCTAGCGAAGAAACAAAACGCCAGCAAGACTTGCAAATCTTGCCGAGATGTAGGGCCGCAAAGAGAGACGGACCAAACAAAGATTTGTGTGCACAAGGTAATAAAGACCAGACCCGACAAGCAACGCCATTGCATCGGACCGTATCGCCAGCGTGCAATCAACCCGAACATACTCAGTTCCGTCAACGCCACTCCGCTGCAAAGCCAGAGCCCCATATCGGAGTCCCTGGGAGATAGGTGGCTTGCAACAAACGGGATGGCCAAGTGGCTAGCGATCATGGCCAACAGAATGGGTGCTAAGCAAACCAGTGCAAAGCGGGTAACCGTGCGTGTCACCATTTGAAATCGATCGCGATGGAGAGGAGGATTCGCGTATTGGCCATGGCATGCAAAAAGCCAGTTTTGGCTAACAGACAAAACTGGCTTTTTAATTTATCGAATCGATTGATTGCTCGCATCTAGGTGATGCGGCATTCCCAGCCTGGACTAGAAGCCGCGGAATGGGTGTGCTGCGCTGTCCTTCTTGTCCAAGACTTCTTGAACTGTTGGCAGTCCCTTCAACGCGTTGGAGATGGCGTCGACTGTTGCAGCGTAGTTGTAGTCGTAGATCTTTTTGTCGTCGGCCGCAGCTGGGTGGATGAAGACGCCGCAAACGACAACCCAGTTTTCAGCCTGATCCTTAGGAATCACACCGCTTGCAACGCTGTCGGCTACTGCTTTGGCAACTGCTGCTTGTGCAGGGCCAAACATCTGGACGGCTTGCTTCATTCCCTTGATTGTGACCTTGGTGATCATAACTGTGGATGGCTTCACCGCGACGTTGGGGGTCAAAACGGCGAGCAGATTCGTATGGCCACTGCTTTGAGTTGCCAAAGCGTTCGCAAACGCGGTTCCGACAGGGCCGTCCTTGCTGCCGATCAAAAGGTCAATGTGAGCAATCTCGTTACCTTCGCCAACCAAAGATTCACCGACGTACATGGACATGGAGGATTTCCTGTTTTCAAAAAATGGGGGGTCGTTTTCGCGTCTTGCGCGGGTTTGAACACGAAAAGGTAGCAAACTGCTACGTTCTTGCAACGCGACATCCTAAGTTGCCCTCCCCAAAAAAACGGGATTTCCGGCCTACTTTCCCATTTTGGAGACACAAATAGGTACCAAATAGATTGGAATTTCACCGGCTCCTGTGTACCGTAGAGCATAGTTAATAATAAATCGGCGGATCGGCACGCGACTTGCCATAGCAAGGTGTGGAGTTGGTCCGATGACCATCATGCAAATTCTGCGGCGGGTATGCAGCGGAGCGGTTTGCACAACAATTTGTACGCGGAAAATCTTTTGTATCCAAAGGGTATAAACATGAAACGGACTCTGACTAGTTTTTTGGCACTCGCACTGGCGTTTTCCGTGGCAAATCCAATTTCGCGTGGCGATGATTCGGGTGCAGCGAAAAAGACCGTCTCCACCAAAAAGACTTCTTCCAAGAAAGAAAAGGAAGAAGCTAAGACCGTAGAAATGTTCAAAGCCATGGATGATGGTTTGCTCGTGGTCGATTACATCGGCAAAGACGCAACGGAAGCCAATTTGATTTTCCGCAATAAGACCGGTGCTCCCCTCAATGTCGTGTTGCCCTCGACCTTCGGTGCTCTTCCTGTTCTCGGCCAAATGATGGGCGGCGGCGGTATGGGTATGGGTGGTATGGGCGGTGGCGGTATGGGTGGTGGCGGCATGGGCGGTGGAGGTATGGGCGGTGGCGGCGGCCAAGGTATGGGCGGCGGCATGGGCGGCGGCGGAATGGGTGGTATGGGCGGTGGCGGTATGGGCGGCGGCGGAATGGGTATGGGTGGTGGCGGAATGGGCGGAATGATGCGAGTCGATACCGACAAGCCTCAAAAAATGACCGTTCCAACCCTTTGCCTAAACCACGGCAAAGCAGATCCAAACCCACGTATGAAGTACAAAGTTGTCCGTCTCTCGGAAGTCAACGACTCACCGGTCATCGAAGAACTCTGCAAAGCAGTTGCATCGGGCAAGGTTAGCCAAAACACAGCTCAAGCAGCTGCTTGGCACGTCGCGAATGGACTTACTTGGGAAGAACTCGTTCGCAAGCCTCGCGTGATCTCGGAATACACTGGCGTCGAAATGTTCTTTTCGAAATTTGAAGTTGAAGCAGCAATTCGATTGACTGCACACGCGACCATGGAAGCGGAAAAGAACGCTGAATACTACGCAGCCAAGGCTCAAGAGTCGGCTAAAAACGAACAAGAGTCGATCGGCGAACAACTCGCTAAGTAATTCTTGATCGTCTTAGGGAACATCAAAGGCCGGGCAAAATGCTCGGCCTTTTTTTATGGTCCCGTCACCAGCCTATAAGAAAGGTACCATCGCGCCCAAGACGGATATTGCAAGGAGTATCCAGGCGACGTACCACCATAGCTTGTGAATTTTCGATGGCGTCTCGACTTCGTTTTCGTCGATATCGTGCGCATCGTAACCTCCATAACTCAATGCAGCATGAGAATCGAGTTCGTCGTCAGACTCGTTTTCGTTGCTGTCCTTTGACCTGGGAATCGTCTGGCCAATCGAAACGGTTTGCAGTCTAGGCTTCTTGCAATGGTGGCATATCTTCGCGGTTGTCGCGACTCGCTTTCCGCAACTTAAACAATCTGTAAACTCAAGCTGGTTTGGACGCGGATCCATATTTGATGATGTGCGTGCGTTGCGGAATCGGAATCTAAACGTTCATGCCTCGTCTCTCCCACTATGATATCCTATATCCATACTCGAGGATGTGATTGCCCACATTTTTGTGCTTTTGCTATCCTCCTTACGGTTTGATTCGTAGCAATCATGCACCAATCATGACGCGTAGCCGTCGCGATTTTTCCCACTGCGTTATTTCGGTGCAGAACAGCCCGTTTCGCGTTTGCCTCGAGCAAAACGTTGCGGCATAAAGAGTGGTACCAAGGACTCGAACAGTGCCCGGAAGATTTGAATGACTCATTGTCAAAGCACAGGCGAAAAATGACCAATGCGAAATATGTCCTATTGGCCGCAGCGCTAGTTCTTGTGAGCCTAGCGATCGCCATTGGCACATGGCTAATGCCCGTGAATCCGCCGACCAAGAAAACTATCCAAAGCTCAGGACTGCCATCCGACTCGGCGACAACTCCAGTTCCTGTCGATCCTCGTTTGGCTTATGAAACGCGTTTTCGAAACATCAAGCCAGGGGTTAAATACGTAGGCGACGCCAGTTGCAACACTTGCCATGAAGGAATCTGCCAAACCTATCACGCGCACCCGATGGGGCATTCTGCGACGTTCTTGATCGGAGATGGGTCGCTGGAAAAATTTGACGCAGCGAACAATAACCCGTCAACCCTCGGAGACTATCGTTTGGATGTGACGAGGGTCTCGGACCGCGAGTTGCAACATCGTGTATCAGCCAGCGATAGCCAAGGAAATAGCCTTCCTGATTACGACATGAAGGTCCAGTTGGCGATCGGCTCAGGAGCTCATGGTCGCTCGTATCTTTCCGTAGAGGATGGCACGGTTTGGCAAACCCCCATCAGCTGGTTTTCAGAGGAGTCGCGTTGGGATGTGTCCCCGGGGTTCGATTTGGGGAGCGGGCGTCGACGGCCTATCACCGCAGAGTGTTTGTATTGTCATGTGAATCAAGTTGATCCTAAGCCAGGGTCCATCAATCAGTTCCAGGAGCCGTTGTTACCCATCCAGTCGACGATCGGTTGTGAACGATGCCACGGGCCCGGTGAGATCCATGTTGCAGAACAGTCGGAGGGTGCCTCGCAGAGTACGACGGAACGCGTTCCCCAAGGTCGAGCGGCGTGGAGCGTTGATCTCGATACATCGATTGTGAATCCCAAACACCTGTCGAGGGCGCTGCAAACATCCATATGCGAACAATGCCATTTGCTGGGACAAGAACGAGTTGTCCGAATTGGACGCCATGAAACCGATTTCCGACCCGGTATGCCCTTTGAGCAATTTGTGACCGTCTTTGTGCAGCATCCAAGCATGCCGGCAGAGAATAAACAGGTAAGCCAGTTTGAACAGATGCAGCAAGCCAAGTGCACAACCAAGAGTGGAGAAAAGCTATTGTGCACTTCGTGCCATGATCCCCACTTCGCTCCCGATAAAGAGGCGATCGTAGATTACTATCGCAATCAGTGCATGAAGTGTCATGAATCGGCCGGATGCACGGAATCCCAACCCCTTCGTCAAGCTGAGAAAGATGATTGTTGCAAATGCCACATGCCTAAAGTCGGTAGTTCGAACGTAGTGCATACGAGTATTACGGACCACAAACTATTCCGTCGGCCAAAGGAGCCTAGTTCCGCCAGGGCACTATCTCCTGGCACCTTGCCGCTCGTACCGTACCATGGCGAGGAGTCACTGCCCAAAAAAGAGTTGCAGAGGGACTTGGGAATTGCTTTGACGCGATTTGCGACGAAGTTACCAGCTCAGTCTCAATCCAAGCAAATGGTTGGTCGCTATGCCCGGGAACGGCTGAAGATTTCCCTTGAGACGTGGAATCAAGATATTGAAGGGTGGCGGGCCATGAGTCGTGCGAGAGCGGCGACGAACGATGCCAAAGAGTGCCTCGCTGCTGCGGAAAAAGCGTATGCACTAGCTCCCTCTGATGAGCTGGTACTGACCGAATTGTACGAGGCAGCTGATTTCGTTGGCGATTTTCAGCGAGCGGAATACGCAGTTTCCAAGTTGATAGAATTGAATCCTCAATCCCCCGAGTATCGAATGTCGCGTGCTTCGAATTACACCGCACGAGGGCTTTGGGAAAAGGCGGAGAAGGATTGCCGCGATGCACTCCTGATCAATCCCCTGCACCCGATGGCGAGGCTCGTCCTGGCGGCTTGTTTGTATCGGGCCGGCGACAAAGAAGGAGCGACGTACCAGTCGGACACTGCGGTCCACTTAGCGACCAGCCCCGAACAAAAGACTCGATTCCGAGAGTGGTTCGCAAATGCCATTCAGTGATCCCCTTTTTTATCCATCGAGATTCAACGCTATCTGCCGAGATTCGTCACGGTAAACTGGCTATGGAATTCCGACTGAATGTCCAAGAGAAACTTGTGCTGAAACGATAGAATTTGGTAGTGTCTAAAGTGAAAATACTTCGCAACGCCTCCAAAGATGGTTCCATGGTATCGCGGTTCAGAATTCGTCGTTCCAGATTGGCGACTTGGCTTTTTCTAGTTGCCTGCTCGACACCCGGTTTCGCATTCGACGACCAAGTGCCGACAGCTGCTTTGCAGAGCGAAGCGGAAGCCTGGATTCGCGGTTTAGACGATGCCAACTATCGCATACGACGAGAGTCGTTCTTGAAGCTTTGTGATCAATCGATTGCAATCGACGACTGGCTCAATGGGGAAATCAAGAGCACGGACAAGCATCGTTCTGCCGTCGCCAATTGGTTGCTACGCATGCGACGCTCCGCTGGAACGCTATCGGAACGCGCCGAGCTTTTACGGGACTACGAAGCACTTCGCGGCATGGACGAGTCGGTGATCGAACGGTACATCGCCGACGGTAAATGGGATCAATTGTTGGAGCTTTTGAGCCTTCTCGAACCTCCGCTTCGGACCGAATTCCTCAATACGCAGGGACGCCTCGATATCATTGTGGATCGGGCTTGGGCTGATGACCGAGCTGAATATGTTCCAAAACTGTTGGAGCTCGTATTCCCTATCGCCAAACGTACTTTTGTAAATCGATGGTGGAGGAAACTGGGATTGCCCCAGGAATGGCAGTTGAATGAACAATCGTCCCTGCCGAGCGTCAAAATTGCTCAGCTTGAGGCGGACGGGAAAATTGATGAAGCGATGGAATTGGCCCGAAGATCCGGGGCTTCAAACGCCATTGAGCGGATCTTGATCCGTGCCAGCGAATGGGACAAATGGCTGCAACTAGATGCCAAACGCGTTCCGATCGTGTCGGCAGATAATCTCCATCAACAGCGAGCTTTGGTATTGCTGATGCTTGGGCGATTGGATGATGCGAACGCTTTGTTGGACGCAGTGCCAAAGAGCAAGGGAAATCCAGGCTTGGTTCAAGGTGCCGCATTGCTGGCTCGAGCCCTAGGCAGAAACGAGGAATTTGAGACGTTCGTTAGTAGCCAACCTGGACCAAAGGCCTTTGAGTTGCTGATGAGCGGGGGATTGGTAAAAGAAGCTTTTTCCGCGGTTGGCTTGGAGAGTCTTGATCTAGAATCCGTCAAGCAATGGATCAAGTCCAAGGCTTACGAAAAGAAAGGGGTGGTCGAGCTGAACTTGCTCGATATCGCCGAAGTCCTTTTCCAAGTAGGCTACCACGAACAAGGTGACTTGATCGAAAAAGTGGTTTTGGATCACGTGACGGCAAGAGAGGTGCACGAGGGGCATGAGGTTTGGGTGCCTATCTTTCGGCATTGGCGAGAAAGCATCGGTCGAGAACGCGAGCGGGTCAAAGCGCTACATCAATGGAAAGAAGCACTCGTACGTGAAACCAAACCAGGCAAAGGGACAGCGCAAAAGAAACGAGACCTAAGCGGGTTAGATGAATCCGGCATCTACCTCCAGCTCTTTCCTAGATTCTCAACGCTTGCACCCAGCGTGTACAGCTTTTTGTTCGACCGAGAAGTCGGTTTGAAATTAAAGGAGCGAACCACCGTCCTCGACGACGCCGAGCGAGATCAAGTGATAACGGCTGTGCTGCAACAAATGGATGATCTACATGAAGGTCGGATGCCTGATGGATTCAAAGGCACCAGTACCCTGAAGGATCTCCATCATCACATTTTGATAAACGAACTCGAAAGCGCTGAGCGTCTGGAAACGATCTATGAGGAATTGGCCAGCATGTTCGATGCGTTGAACGACACGCAGTTTGCCATCGATATCCTTTTCTCCTCGCCCAGTCACCTTAGAAACAACAAAAAATTGGCGACGTATCTTACAAAGGTAGGCAGCCTCGATGAAGCGTGCACGTTACTGATCTCCGAATTTGAAGCACACTCCACAGACCTCGATCTTTTGATCCAGCTAACGGACAATCTCGAGAAGCTCGGCAGATTTGCGGAAGCCGATCGGTATCGCATTCAGGCGTTTTCCTCCGTCGCATCCAAACGGAACGATCTGTCCGAAGAGCCGTTGTTTACCATGCCATATCGCCAAGAG
>CAIXME010000372.1 GCA_903920425.1 uncultured Pirellula sp.
AAAGCCCTTTCCGTGCTCGTTCGCGCGGCTAGCCTCAATGGTTGCGTTTAACGCCAGCAGATTTGTCTGCGACGCGATTTCATTGATAACGTTGATCACTTCGTCGATACCTGTTGCCGCTTCACGCAGATTTCGAATGTGGATCGTGCCTTGCGTTGCTAGTTCTGCCGCGGCGGCGGCAGAGTTGATGGTCACTTTCGTATTGTTCTCCACAGAAGCGACCGCGGATTCGATTTGCGTTGTTGCCGTTGCAACATCGTTGACGCTCTCCGTCACCGCGGATATCGCGTGCCGCATTTCACGCATCGATCCAGTCAGTTGCTCGGAAGCTTCCATCGGTGTCATCTCTTGGGTGCCAGACGTCATTCCGTTGTCGTTGCTATCGATAGTTGACTGGTTGTGCTTGTTCTTGAGCTTGAGAACCAACGAACGCACTCGGTGGATTAGACCTTCCATTCCGTTTTGCAGAGTTCCAATTTCGTCTTTGCGGTCTACCACGATGGTTGCATTCAAATCGCCTTTGGCCAATCGCACGCATAACTGCGATACGTCCTGCATCGGTGTGATCGCAATTCGTTTCAGGCAATATCCAATTCCAATAAAGATCAGCAGCGATGTTACTACGGTAATAGCAATCATCGTTACCATGGACGAGTTCGCTCTTTGCTGTGCGGGGACGAGAGACTGTACGATCTCAAACGCCCCGAAATTATCTCCCGCCTTCTTGTTCTCCATCTCATATCCGACGCCGTCCATTCCCGAATCGTTGCCCCAGTACTCTGCCGATAGGGATGGATTTCCATGGCACGTCAAACAATCGTTCGAGAGTCGGACCGGCCTGAAATAACGCACGGAATTGGTAGCAACGTCATCCAAGATGAATTCGCTGGCCTGTTTGTTTTCATCAAAGTACTGGAGCGCTTGCGCTTCAATTAGATCCGGCTTGTTCTTGTTATTGCGTGGCGAATTGCGCGGCGATTTGAACGCAAAGGACTCGTCTTTGCACGCGTCTTTAAGAGTCTGCCATGCAGCAACAACAGGAACCGTTTTGAGTATTCGGTCTACGTCGCCAGTCTTTGCCCACTCCTGAAGATTCTTTTGATCGAACACCCCTTGATGCCATTGGTTTGCGATCTGCGATCGCGTGCTTTCGGCCAAGTCGAGTATCTTGCGAGCCTGAGTGATGGTAGTCGCTCGGGCGTCGGTCCGCCTTTCGACCCATGTCTGGCCGATGAAGATGGAGGACATCAACAAGATGGCGCAAACGATAATTCCCTGAAGCTTCGTTCGGATGCTCCAGGACTCAAAGAACTTGGACTTGGTCATGGTAAGGACTACGACTACTAATACATTGTTGAAAACGGACTCAAAGCTGTCTACGTTGGAGGAGCGTTCCAAGTAGCGCAATGAGTTGCAAGAAGTACATCGAACGGCCTCGCGTGAACCGTCGATGAGCAGAAAAGCTTGCATCATGCTTTTGGTACAGTTCTCCACCCTGCATCTAAAAAGGGCGAAAAAAGCAGGATATAGCTGCGAGATTGCCATGCTGCCGCTACGCTCTGCAAAGACTGCACTTCACGATCTGCGCTCAAGAATTTCGCAACGATGGTGAATGAGCCGTACTGTCTCAGTTGCTCACCGTGTGCGTCTGTATGTCACACTAAAGCGTGGGGAGACATTGGTCCACGTTGAGGTGGAATGCTGCTAGGCAGCAGAATTGATTGCAGCTATCAAGATATTCATCAAAGTGTGCGCAACGATCAAACCAAGGATTCGCCGGGTATAGACAAAGTAGATCCCAAATACCAGTCCCGTTATCGTCGCAAACAAGACTCCAATGGTTCCCATATAAATGTGATAGCTGCCGAAAAGAAGAGATGTCGCTATGACTGCAAAAATGGTACTGCCGAAAATGCGTTCGCATCGATCGATCAGATACTTTCTCATCACAAGCTCTTCAGCCATGCTGTTCAAGACGAGTGCAACGAACGACAAAACGATGGTTTCGAACCCTGCCTCTAGCCATCTAGAACGCATTGACGACAGTAACTGGCCGATACCTACGCCCATAGGAGCGGGATACATCCAGTTCATAAAAGTGATCTCGGAAGCAAGAATCGCAGCTCCTAGAACGAGCCCCATTCCAGTGTCACATGTAACTCGCAAAAGGAACGAGCTTTTCCCTTCGACCTTTTTTGAACCCTTTAGCAGAAAAGAGGCTGCCACATAAACAGGTATCATGCACAGGAGAACGAATAGGGATCTCCCAATTAAATCAAAATAGCTTTGATGCGAATCCAAATCCTGTGCGGTTATACTTCCTTGTTCGTGGGAGTCGGTAAGTGCCGCAGCCATATCTGGAAAGTAGCCGATGAAGAGCACAAAGAGGACCTCAAGATATAGGTAGAACTTGGCTCCACATCCAGTTGCTGTAGCCCGCATCCCATCGCGAAACTCTCGCACCGTATCCTCCACGATGGTTGGTTCGAGGTTCGGATCTGTTTCCGATGGAACATCCACGTAACGCCCGCATCGCGGACAGTCTTGAACCGTTCCGATCTTGTCACCAGAGAATGCAATAGGTTTATTGCAGCGGCTGCACGAAATTGCTACCCACTTCTCTTTGTTGGCGTCCTTTCTCTCAATTGATTTACGACGCAGTTCATTCAGGATTTCGACCGCTCTCGCCACGTCTTCGTGTTTGACCTGCAGCTTTACCCCACCGACCGCGTTGGAGAGAAACCAATCCATGGCAACAATGGTCTCGTCGCTCAAACAGCACTGGATCCCGTGCGACTCAAGCTCCAATTGGGCAACCTGAGCTTGAGTCGGATAGTCAAAGCATTCGACAGTAACAAGGGAATTCATCTGAGGGCGAGCATTCGGATGGAGGGCGTTAACTGAGCACGAATGGTTGCAAGAAAAACCGCATCGATGACGTCGACGCAAGCTCCCCCGAATTGTAACTTAAAGACTGTATTCAAAGTTGCGACGCAGCGGACATTCCCTTTGCGATAGAATTTTCAATGGATCTTTCGATCAGTCTTCCCGATTGGGCTATTCAAGAACAGAACAAATTACCGGAGTTCCTACCCCGCGTCGAAGATCAGATGCGGGAAGTGATCCGGTTTTCTCAATGGAATATCGACCATCAAACCGGTGGCCCATTCGCTGCCGGGATCTTCGAGCGTCACTCGGGCAAACGGATCATGCTAGGAGTGAACCGCGTCGTCCCCTTGGGGATATCCTCTGCGCATGCAGAGATTGTTACCCTCTCTATGGCACAACGATTACTGGGTTCCTGGAACTTGGGTGACACATCGATGCCGGAGATGCAACTGGTAGTGAATTGGCGTCCCTGCGCGATGTGTTACGGCGCCGTGATTTGGAGTGGCGTCCGATCGCTCGTCATTGCCGGCAGCGATGACGCGTGTGAATCGATTACCGGCTTCGACGAAGGCCCCATCCATCCCCAATGGAAAGAAGAGCTGATCCGCAGGGGCATCTCCGTACAAGATAACGTGCTGTACGAGCAAGCAATCGAAGTGTTCAAACGATTCCGAGACGCAGGCTACCTGGTTTATAATGGGAGGAGTAAGGAGTAAGGGCTTTCTGCTTATACCTTATACCTTTCAGCTTATACCTTTCAGCTTACAGCTTGCTCCTCACGGCAGTACGTGTCCCATTTTGTCTCGCTTGGTTGCCAAGTAGTTGGCGTTGTGAACGTTCACCGATGGGATGATGGGCACTTGATCGGTGACGGTCAAATCGAAACCTCGCAGATTAAAGGCTTCGGTTTTCTTTGGGTTGTTGGTCAGCAGCCGAATGCGTCTCAGGCCGAGGTCTTTTAGGATTTGAATGCCAACACCATAGTCGCGCATGTCCGCTTTGAAGCCGAGCGCGTGGTTGGCTTCTACGGTATCCATCCCTTGATCCTGCAATGCGTATGCTCGAATCTTTTGGGCCAATCCGATACCGCGTCCTTCTTGTGGCAAATACACCAGCACTCCTCGCCCTTCACGAGCGATCGCTTCGAGTGCTTGATTCAATTGGTCGCCGCAATCGCAGCGCAGTGACGATAGCAGGTCACCGGTAAAGCAACTGCTGTGCATGCGAACCAGTGGCGCCGGATCGCTTTCGTCTTGAAGATTCCCAAACACCAGTGCGATCGGTTCTTGTGTTTCAAACTGGACACTGTATGCAACGATATCGAACGCGCCATAGAGCGTGGGCAACGCAGCCTTCGCAGTGCGCGTGACCAACTTTTCATTCAATCGTCGGTGGGCGATCAACTGCTCGACGGTAATGATTTCCAGTTTGTGCTTCTTTGCGATACCCATCAACTCGTCTCGGGTCGCTCGATCACCTTCTTCGTTCAAAATCTCGCAGAGCACGCCGGCGGGAGTTAGCCCGGCCATGCGAGCAAGATCGACGGCGGCTTCCGTGTGTCCTGCGCGGCGCAAAACGCCACCTTCCATGGCCACCAAAGGATAAACGTGTCCAGGTTTGACGAAATCGTTGGGAGCCGAAGTGTCGGTCGCCAATCTTCGAATCGTTTCTGCACGTTCGCCTGCAGTGATCCCCGTTTTGCAACCTGCATGGTCGACCGGAGTCATGAATGCCGTTCGCAACGGTGCCGTGTTTTGATCGACTAGTGGTCGCAATTCAAGCCGTTCGCATACCGACGGCAGAACGGGAGCGCAGAGTTGACCGTGCCCTTGCAACATGAAATTGATTGTCTCGGTCGTGACTCCTTGCGCAGCGCAGATAAAGTCACCTTCATTTTCACGATGTTCGTCATCGAGCACGATGACCACTTGTCCGCGCGCGATCGCAGCAACAGCATCCTGAATCGAACTAAATGCACTAGACATATTTTGCCTTTATGGGGGATGAGATCATGGTTCAAGTTTGCTCGCCTGAATCAAGACCTTCTAAGTTGTAGTCTTTCATCTTTTTGTGAAGCGTGTTTCGGTTTATCCCCAAACGCGTAGCCGCTTTGGTTTGGACGAAATTGCACGCAGTCAAGATTTGCAAAATCAATTCTTTTTCGACACGATCGACAACTTTGCTATGCAAGTCGGTCTGATCGGGATCGTTGATTCGTATGCCCTCTTGTACGACTTCTCCAACGAGTGAATCGAAATCGAGCGCCCGCGGTACGCTCAGAGGTGAAGCCTTTGCGGTACCGGTAACGCAACCGGGTAACGATTGCAACGTTAACTCGTCTGACTCTGCCATCACGACCGAACGCTCGATGTAGTTTTGAAGCTCGCGAACGTTTCCAGGCCAGTGATAATCCTGGAGAGCCTGCATGGCCTCCCGCTGGATATGGACTACATATCGATCATTCAGGGCACTATAGTGTTGGAGAAAGTGTGCAATGAGGGCTGGAATGTCTTCGCGACGCTTGCGAAGCGGTGGCAACTCGATCGGAACCACGTTGAGCCGCCAATAAAGATCCTCGCGAAATTTCTCTTGTTGGATCTCGCCGGCCAAATCACGATTGCTGGCTGCAATCACACGCGTGTCTACCGTGACGGTTTCGGTGTCCCCAACGCGCTCAAACTCTTTCTGTTGCAAAACACGCAGCAGCTTGACTTGCAGATGCAGCGACGTGCTGTTGATTTCGTCCAGGAATATGGTGCCTGTATGGGCTGCTTCAAATCGTCCTGCTCGATTGCTCACCGCACCGGTAAACGCTCCGCGAACGTGCCCAAAAAGTTCGCTTTCCAGAAGGCTCTCACTGAGGGCACCGCAATTGACTTTGACGAACGGACCGCCGTTCCTATTGCTCAGCTGGTGGATCGCGTTTGCAATGACTTCTTTGCCCGTTCCGGTTTCGCCCAGCAAGAGAACCGACGCGTTGCTCATTGCCACCCGTCGCGTCACCCGAAAAACGGCTTGCATGGCTGGGCTGGCACCAATCACGCCCGGCAACTGCCCGCCCGGACTCAGTCGGTAGTTTCCTTCGTTTTCCAGTCCAAAACTGGCCATGAATGTCTTGCTTGTTGTTGACGCCAAACGGAAAAAGAGTTGGCGTCCGCTCGCTCAACTCCACTCTAAGGAGCAACCTCGGCCCAGGTTCGAATCCCCTTTGCTGCCTCGATCGCGTCCAAGACCCGACCAAGTACGATTCGCAATTCGATTTCGTCAGGCCCTCGCTCGTTATACTCATGGTACTGGGCGTTTGCAGTCTCGGAAGATATCAACAGCCCAAATTGCTTAACCGATTGCACAAAAATTTGGCTAGCCTGCTCTCGTTGGGGCAGTGGCTTGGATTTATCCAGCACAATCTCAATCAAACGGGCTTGGCCCACTGGGCTCTCGACCGATGCTGTAAAGCTGGATTTTGGAGAAGCGGACACAAATTGCCCTTGCTGGTTCGCCCAGTAGTCGTTTGCCAGCTCTCGCCATTGAATTCGATGGGTTGAGTCGATCACTGGCGATTGGCTAACCACCCTCATTCGGCGCAGAATATCCACAAAACCAGACTCTTCGGGCGGAACACTCCCCAACACGACTTTCGAATCGGAGCCGGCGATGGAATGCTCGCCCATGCTCAAGGATGATGCAAGCAACGCGATTGGGCAATCGGATGCGCTCGGCGCCGAACGCATCCGCTGGATCAGCTGACCCAAGTCCATTTCCAGGACGCGATCGACAATAAAGACCCCCTCTACAGGCTGGCCTCTCCTGAGCTCTCCCATCGCTTGGGCTGCAGATGCTGCTTCGGAAACCCGGTACGAGAACGTCTCCAGAAGGGTGCTCACGTGTGTTCTCAAATCCGGGTTGCCACCAACCACCAGGATAAGCGGCTTGTCCTCCAAGAGTCGCATTTCTGCAAGCACTTTTTCCAATCGATTACGGCCATCGAAATGCAAGTCAACCAGCTTGGTAGTACCGTCTTCGTTGGTTGCTACCATCGCACCAACCAATGCTTGCGCGGCCGCGAAGCGAACCGCTGCATGCCCGGACTCGCAACCCGCAGCCAACCGATCACGCACGGCATTGGGCATTGTTTCTACCACGCCCCACCGGGATAGATTGCGAATAGCAACCCACTGTGCGTAAGGTAAATCAGCCTTGATGGCTGCATCCCAAATCAAACTACCGAATTCATAGCCGTCCACCAACGCTCGGGGCAGTCGTTGTGAAATCGAATCGATGGATGTCGTGTCAGGCGATGTTCTCGCTGCATTCTCGACCAATACGGCCACTGCCGTGGCGGAATCGATGTCTGCGCTTTCGCTCGAGAGCAACGCGCTGTTCGCATTTTGAACTGCCCGCATCCAATGCAGATCGGAAACTTTGCCAGGTACTTCTGCAACCGAACGACCATCATTGGCTAATACCCATACGGTGTACGAATCCGCTTCATCGTTCCAGCGGATTTGTTGGTAATCACGGAGTGCATTGTGCATGTGAGTCAGCGCATGTCGATTTACCGATATTGCTGTTGGGATCTGTTTACCATGCTCTTTGGCGATTGCGGATAGATGATCGCGGACGGTTTCAGGTACGCTCGCATCGTTTGCGGCTGCACACAACGCAGCAAGCATCGATGGCTCTCCCAATCGAACGGCCAACAGAGCCAATCGTCCCCTCGCATCAGCATGCGGGGTCAGCATGGCTGCTTGCCAAGCGGCATGCGCTTGTGGGCCCAGCAAGGAAAACGCTTCACACATCGTGGGGTTCGGCGCAGTGGCTTGTTCTGAAAGCTGATAATTGATCAATGCGGCGATTCCCACATGTCCAGCAGACTTGATCGCCTTGAATGCGAGGATTCGTTCCGATTTGTCTTTGCTAAAGAGCTGCTTGACGTGCCCGCTGACACGTTGCATGTTGGTGTTTGCAAGGCTCGCTTGTTCGATGATCTTTCGCGCGGTTGCCCGTTGCGATTCGCTGATCGGAACATCGGGCGACAGCAATTGAACGAACGGCTGGGTGCCAACGTTCTGAGTCATTTGAACCGCCGAAGCTTCGTTGACACCGCGCTTGGCAATCTCATCCAGCCAATGTCCAACTTCATCCCATCGTCGAATGCGCGTCATCAGCATGACCGCTCTGGCTAGCTCGTCATGGTTTTTGGGAGGAGTTGATCTTAATGTACGGACAACGGCGCTACGCTCGTTTGCAAGTCCCCCTTCGGCGGACCTTGGCTTGGTCTGGTTCGGGGCCACGGCAGCAGCGGCGGCGCTGGTATCCAAATCGCCACCCATACCGCCATCTTCGAACGGGTCTTGCCCCACGCAAAGCGCAGCCATGCTCGCACCCAACGGGAGTATCAAACAGTATTGCTTTGCGAACGATCGAAGGGGAATTTTCATGTCGAAACGTCAGTGTTGCTTGGCCTAAGAACTATTCCCTAGCGGATCGGGCGGTTCCACTAATGTCCTCCATGGAGTGCATCTGACAATCTTAACTCGGGTAATGAGGACATTCCCACAGTCTGCCCTAAGTCGCCCGATTTTTTCGCCTAAAACCTGTGCAATCCCTATATTCCGCCCCCCAGGTTAGCGCACCAAAATCCCGTGATCTTAAAAAAATTTTCCCCCGCGCGCCCTGTTGCGCCCCTGTCTTGAGCCATATCATAGTGATATCACATGGATATCTTTTTCCTGCTCGCTCGGGGGCCTTCGAAAACGCAATGAAATGGGCGTTGGACGAGAAATGGGCCTCGAGTAGCTCACCATTTATTTTTGGAGTTCGCAATGTCTGATGTTTGTACAGAGAAGACTATTGTCCCACAATCAGGCTGGGGAAAGCTAGTCATCTGCCTGGCCGGCTTGCTGGCAGCCCCGTTCTTTATCGCAGTTGCTGCTAGCAGCGGCATGCCCGCCGTGATTCTATTGCTTGTCCCGGTTGGGATCCTCTGCGGGCTTGCAAGCTTCATCGGCCTGTTTGGTTTGATTGCCATCCAGCCCAATGATGCCCGCGTCCTGTTGCTGTTTGGGCAGTACCAAGGGACCGTGTCCCAGTCCGGTTTTTATTGGGTAAACCCTTTCTTTACCAAGAAAAAGATCTCGCTGCGCATCCGTAATTTCGAAACCGGATCGACCAACGTCAGCGAGAAGAAAAACGAAGCAGGCCAAGTGGTCCAGGCAAAGTCTCGGACGCACGGTCGGCCGTCCAAGGTGAACGATCGGGATGGAAATCCTATCGAGATCTCGGCTGTCGTCGTTTGGAAAGTGGTGAACACCGCCGAAGCGCTTTTCGAAGTAGACGACTACGAAGATTACGTGGCGGTTCAAAGCGAAGCTGCGCTCCGCAATTTGGCCACTCGTCACCCCTACGACAGCGAAGACCACCAAATTTCCTTGCGCAGCTCCATCCAAGAGGTAAGTGATCAGCTACGGCACGATATCCAGGATCGGTTGGACAAGGCGGGCGTCAACGTCATCGAAGCGAGGATCAGCCATTTGGCATATGCCCCTGAAATCGCATCCGCCATGCTCCAACGCCAACAAGCACATGCGATCGTGGCGGCCCGGACAAAGATCGTGGAGGGAGCCGTCGGCATGGTGCAGCTCGCGCTCAATCAGTTGAGCCGGGACAAAATCGTCGAATTGGATGACGAACGGCGCGCAGCGATGGTATCCAATCTGTTGGTTGTCCTTTGCAGCGACCGCCACGCACAACCAGTGGTCAACACCGGCTCGTTGTACTCGTAAAGGATAACTTCTAACGTGGCAAAACGAGATTCCTTTCTACTGCGGTTGAACCCGTCTACTTTGGACGCGGTTCGACGCTGGGCCGATGACGAGTTCCGCAGTGTGAACAGTCAGATCGAAATCGTTTTGTTGCGGGCACTCAAAGAAGCAGGTCGTCAACCGAAAGAACCATCTGCCGCAGATGACTCCCCCAACCAGGGGAAAGCGACCGAATCTTAACACGATTCGGATCGCGTCGGCTGGTTCTTAGTGTGGTGGTTAACTTTTGATATTCCACGAGGTTACAGGGCATGTAAGATGTTCGTCTGCATGGCAGAGTAAATCGCGGTTTGATAAGAGACCAATCACGTGCCCCACACCAATGCGTCCAAAACAGTTACCACCTCCACGAGCAAGGTTCGTGCGTTGCCTCAAGATGCCAGAGCCATGCAAGGGGTCTGGTTGTTCTTGTTGATGCTGAGTGTGTTCTTTGTCTCTAGCATTTTGCTCTACATCATCTACGTTGCTATGCGGTTGTCACCGGAAGCAGCGATGCGGGCCAGATCGTTCTATCTGCCCAAGAGTTTTGTCCCATCCACATTATTACTGGTCGGCGTCTCTGGAGCGTTGGAATGGGCGTTGCGTTCGGCCAAGAAAGACCGTACGGCAGACACGAAACGGGCATGCCTAGCAGCCTTGGTGATGGGGATCCTGTTTATGGTCGTCCAATCCGAAGGGATGTACCGACTCATTTTCGCTTCTTCTGAATCTGCATCGCTTCGCACCAGTGCCTATGCCTTGACGTTCGCGCTCGCGCTGGTGCATGC
>CAIXME010000373.1 GCA_903920425.1 uncultured Pirellula sp.
GTACGGGACCAGAATGATGCTCCGATCACCACACCGAAATCGTTCAGCATGAGCGAGGATGGTGTTGATACACGCGGCGTCGCGTTCTACCTCAACGGCGACTTGCCTGGTCCTGCTTCGGAGAGCAACCAGACGGTTACCGTGAGTGGTGTCGTCGCTCAAAGCGATAAGGGCGGAACAGTAACGTTCTCCAACGGACAGATTACCTATCGACCAGCTGCTGATTTCAACGGCGTAGATACTTTCTACTACTTGGTTACCGACAACGGAACCAGTCAAACCGTTTTCGATCCGAAAACTTCCCGCGGAACCGTAACGGTGAACGTTGGGCAAGTTGACGATGCTCCACGCGTCGTGCAATCGTTCGGAACCATGAATATGGTTGAAGACGATTCGGAGCGAGCATTGCCGCTGGCCAACTACTTCTTCGACCCAGACGTTGTGCCTAACGACGATGTGTTGACCTATCGAGTTGTGTCTAACACCAATGTGGGCTTGGTAGAACCAACCTTTGGAGCCAACGACGTTTTCATTCGTCCGAAGGCAGACCAAAACGGTCAAGCAGTCATCGTTTTCGAAGCATCGGACAAGGCCGGAAACAAAGTTCAGAACACGTTGACCGTAAACGTGACACCGGTGAACGACGCCCCAAGACTTGGCTCGCCAATGCCGAACTTGAGCATTGCTGAAGATGCTGTTGTTGCGGATATAACGCTGACTCCGTCCTATTTCGTTGATCCAGATACGATCAATGGGGATGTGTTGACGTTCACCGTAACCAACAGCAACACCGAAATCGTTACTGCCACGATTGTGAATGGTAAGCTCCGTTTGGTGCTTGTCCCAGACGCGTCGGGTGTAGCAACGATCACGGTCAGGGCAACGGACAGTACTGGCAACTTGATCGAAGATAGCTTCGATATCACGATCGCTCCTGTGAACGATGCTCCGCGAGTTGTAGACGACCTCGTTTACACCACACCGCAAGGCGTTGCACTTCGGACAACGGACGCTCGTGGTACATTGACGACTACGAGAAACGATGACGGTGTTCTGGCCAACGACCGAGATATCGAAGGCAATGCGTTTACTGCTCGGTTGACGGTAGCTCCAACCAAGGGAACCGTGACCCTCAATACCGATGGAACGTTCACCTACACACCGAATGCGACGACGCTAACGGGTGCCGTGGATTCGTTCCGGTACGAGGCAATCGATTCTCTGGGTGCGGTAAGCACTCAGGCAACGGTCAGTGTAACGATCACCAATCCGCCGCCACCGCGACATCAGAATCCAATCCAAAATCTCGACGTAGATGCGGATGGTTTCATCTCGCCGATCGACGCGCTGATTGTCATCAACTTCATCAATTTCAACGGTTCGTCGGTATCGGTAGTCGGTCTTCCTGATCCTCCTCCATACCGAGACGTCAACGGAAACAACGTCATTGAGCCGCTGGACGTGTTGAGCGTCATCAACTACATCAACAATCGTCGCAACGGCGGTGCTGGTGAAGGAGCTGGCGAAGGTGAAGGGGAATCGGCAGGGTTGATAAATTCAGCATCGCCGCTGGGTTGGACGACCGATGTGCTGCGTGACGCAGGCAATATTGCTACAACAATGTTGCCGGTAAGCGGCACGGCACGACCTGCGACCGCCGCTCAGCCAGCTGGATTGATGGCCCCGCCACCAGCCCAAATGAGCTTGGCCGAGTACCTTGCGAGCTTTGGAGATGAGGACGAAGACGAGCAAGAAGTTGTCGAGAGTTTGATCTCTCGCAAATCGGGTAACGAAGACACCGAATCGTTAGACTCGTTCTTTGCGGAAGTCTTCGGAAACTAGCCAGAAGCAAATTTTGACCGGCATCTCGACAGAGGTGCCGGTTCTAACTAACACAGAATCAACCCCATTTCTTTTTCTAATCAGTAAAGCCTCCAAGGTTCATCCAACATGGGAATTGACGCATCCAAGTCTGCTAACCGCAATCGCTCCTCGGTCCTCTCCCGGAGGAAGCAATTGCGATCTTTGATTTGCGAAAACCTCGAACGAAGAGATCTGATGGCTGCAGTGCCAATCTTCGCACAGGGAACGGATCAGAAATATGTTGACACCTGGACGTCGCGACTAGAGACCTTGGGCGGAGGCGGGGTGGCTCCGTCGGGAACGGATCCGATCAATTTGCAAGGTTCACGTTGGGCCAACCCTGCAAGCGGTCCAAGTCCCAACATGGGTGACCCATCGGTGGTTACCTGGAGTATTGTTCCGGACGGAACACAAGTATCGACGATTGCTGGCGGTTTGGCGCCGAGCAATCTGATTGCATTTATGGACGGGATTTATGGTGGTGGTACCGGGCCGGTGGCAAATCGTCCTTGGTTCAACATCATCCAGAGGGCGTATGACAACTGGGCCGCAGATTCTGGACTTTCCTTTATCTATGAGCCAAGCGATGACGGTGCTGACTATTCGAACGCAGCACGCGGAGTATTGGGCGTGCGAGGCGACGTTCGCATCGGTGGAAACAACATCGACGGCAACTTTGGAATTCTCGCGTTCAATTTCTTTCCCAACGGAAGTGGGAATTCCGGGACAGACGGCGATATGGTCATTGATACCAATGACATTTTCTACAGCCAAAACGCCAATGGACCTACCGGCGAGAACCGCGCTTTGTCCAACGTGCTGATGCATGAGGCGGGGCACGGAATCGGATTGGGACACGTCATTCCTGTCAATGAAACGAAGTTGATGGAACCGTTTGCATCCCTGGCCTTCCTCGGTGCGCAGTACGATGATGTACTCGCGGCACAAACTCTTTACGGCGACAACGACGAGCCAAACGATACCCTTGCCTCGGCGAAAGATCTTGGAACGCTCAGCAATGGAACCACAAACCTGACCAAGCGATCGATCGATCGCAATGGCGACGTGGACCTCTATAAGTTTACTGTTGGATCGGCTGGTATCCTTTCGTTAACGCTCAGTCCAGATGGTCGGCAGTACGATGTTGGACCACAAGGTGGAACTGCAAACCCTGTCAACACGTTCTTGAACAAGGACTTGTCGTTCAACATTGAGCAGATCGATGGCCGCGTTTTAGCGACAGTATCGTCGGCCGTCTTGGGACAGCCTGAGGTTCTTACCAATTTTGCATTGCCTGGTGGCGGAACGTACGTTATTCGCGCTTTGGGAACGGGTGCAGAGACGCAACCATATTCGTTGCGCATGACTTTGAGCGGTATTGTCAACGGTGGTGGAGGAAGCGTCGACCGAGCCCCTCGTCTACTCTCTGTTGAACCGAACTCAGGTGAACTGTTTTCGACCATTCGCCCAAACACCTTGACGGAATCGCCTCGCGAATTGGTTTTCCGTTTTGACACAGCTTTGGATCCGAAGACACTTGCAGCTGGTATTCGTATCATGCGTGCAGGCGGGGATGGAGCGTTCGGAGCCACGTCAGCTGCGGCGGATAGCGCAATCTCGCCGGCGTTTCTCAATTTCGGAGAGAACGAACGCATCGTTGTGGCCCGTTTCTCACAACCGCTTCCAGATGACCTCTATCGTGTTGAAATCTTTGGAGCGGACTTGCCTTCGGAGTCTGCTGTTGCAATCAAGAGCTTGACAGGCAACTCACTTTCACCTCGCAAAGCGGGTACCGATCGAGATACTTACGTATTTGATCTGGAGCTAGGCACAACGATCGTTGCTGTCGTTCCTCAACCCGTTGATCGCGTTGGGAATGTTTTGACACAACGCCGTCGCGATATCGAAGTCTACTTTAGCGACACCGAGATTTACAACCAATTCGTCACGACGGGAAATCTATCCCCGAACCCAACAGTAGTTGATCCGCAGTTTTACAACCTCATCTTGACCAAGGACTCGGTTAATCCGAATGACGACTTGGTCTTCAATCCGAACTCGATTACGTACGATCCAGTAGCCAAGAAAGCAACCTTGACGTTTGTGACTGACATCGATCAGTTGCCTGGCGTCCTCGGTTCTGGAACATTCCGATTGCGAGTGGGATCGAGCGAGACGGTGACTTCGGTAACCAACAATAGCGCGATCAATACGCTGTCGCCAACAGACCCAGCTGGATTCTTGAGTGGTGCAGCTGATCTCGGCAGTATCAACGGGACCTTCTCCTCGATCATCAATCAACAGATCGTCACCGAGAGCAACCCACTGTTATCGGATTACCCAGGATCGAATTTCGAGCCTGGCCATCGGGACATTCAGGACGAGACCCACCTGGGCAAGGGCCCAGATGCGGTTAGTGGCACGACGACCATGTTCTATAGCTTTATGGACAACCAGTCCTACGGCGTGGACATCGCTGGACGACCATTGTTTACGTCCATCACTCCGGATCAAAAGCAACGCGTACGAGAGATCTTTGA
>CAIXME010000374.1 GCA_903920425.1 uncultured Pirellula sp.
CTTGTCTGCTTCGAAAATGAGCCGTCGTGCGTCGACCATCTCGTCTCGCTGTTCGGCTTTAGCGCGAACTTCCCAGTAAGGATAGTTCACTTGGCTTCTATACGACTCAACGTCCTTCATGAACTCCTGAGCAGTCGTCAATTTGGCGGAAAGTTCAAGCGCTTTCACTTGATCCTTTCCAGGCAATTGAGCGGCGATCTGCTGGAAATTCGGGTTGAGTTTCTGAGCGACTTCGAAGTAAGTAGCTCGGTCTTTATCGAGTCGATCTCCTTCTGGCGTATCGTAGATAGCCAGCTTGTCGGCAGGGATTGTCTCTCGCAGCTTTTCAACTGCCTTTTGACGTACACCAGCCGTCATCTCATCAAACTGCTTCTTCAGCGATTCTACTTCGCTCTTGGCGTTGTAGATGCTCAATAGAGTTAACTCCAGACCTTGTCGAAATTGAAACAACGACTTGGTCCCGAATTGCTGCCATTCAATGCTGCCTTGCTTCCAAGCGAACTTGGCACTGGAGTCGAGCACCCCTTCAGCCTCGATACCTTCGGCGTAATACATTTGCCAGTTGGGCGAATACGAATATAACAAGTGAGGTGATTTCTTGATCGCAGCGCCCGCTTCATAAAGATCAGTCGCTTTGTTCAACCACAATTTGCCCGTGAGCCAATTGTCAGGCTTTTGGTCAAAACCAAGAGCCGTGGTTTCGATTCCGCTCAAGCCTTCGTCCTTCAGGTACTTGTGGAACTCGGTGTCATTGCGAAACAGAGAGCGGTACTGCTTCTTTTCGTCCGACTTGCCCATCTTGGTTCCGAAGTACTGTTGGCCAAGATCGTATTGCAAAATGGGTTTGCGATCATTGAACTTGCTGCCACGTACCAAATAATCGATGCCCTTCTTTACCCACTCATACCGCTGGCGATAGTCCTCAAACTCGGGCGACATGTTGTAGCCGAGGTTGTGGGCTTGATGCTGCCAAACGCTGATGAAGTGAGGTTGCAGAAGACCGATTTGGTTGAGCGTTGCAGAAAAGCGGTCGAAGTACTTTTCTTCTTTGTAGTAGTCGGCTCGCAACCACAGAATCGTGGAAGCGATACCCTTCATACCGAGTGTAGCCAATCGCATGCTTTCGCTGGTCGGATCGAGCTTGCCCAAATTGGCTTGCCCCATCTTGTGCTTGGTCCGCAACGTTCCAATCAGACCATTGCCGGGCCGACCCAAAGCGAACAGCGGCAATAGCAAAACGACGATAGCTGCAATGTATACAATTTTACGAACGAGGCTGCTCTTGTTCATGCTGCCATCTCGCGTGTCTTGAGGAAGAAGTAGCTGATAAAGCTAGTCAACAGAAAATAACCAGCACAGATCGTCAAGTGCCGTGCCAGCAAGCCTTCGAACAGGTTCACACCGTAAGCGACGAAGTCGGCTGTGCCTAACTGAATAAAGTCAGGAATGGCGTACTTGAGCGTCGTGACACTCCTGAGCAACGCCTTGTCCACCGCTCTCAGCCCATTTTCGAGCTGTACGTTTCCTAGATCCAACTCCGTGGCGGACCCGCTCTGCAGTGGAATGCGAATCAACGATTCGATCGGACCACCACCGGCGATCTTTCCACTGACCAACTCATCGATAAACCCACCAAAGAAACCAACTACGATGAACGAAACAGTCGCGATGATGGCTACAGGCCCCGACAAGAATGTCGAGAACATGACTCCAAAACAAATCACAATGACCATCTGAAGCCAAATGCTGATATAGCCTTTTACGAAGTTCCACCAGAAAGGCAGTGTCTTGGCTCGCAGATACAAGTCTGCAGCTGCCATCCCAAGATACTGTCCTCGATCTTGGCAGCGAATCATGACTTCGAACGATCCGTCCACCGCGATGTCCTTGAAAAAGTCCAAGTCCGCAGGTTGCCCCTCGCGGAACCCCTTGAGTTGCAATGGTATCGAACGCCTATCGGTTTGAAATTCCTTTACTTTGAAAGGATAACGTTCGCTTTCAACCTTGCCGTCGATGCTGCGGAAAATCAAAACTCCACCAACAGGTGTTTCGATATCGCCCTTATAGGTACGAAACGCAGAGATGGTCATGTCGTAGCTCAACTCCGTTGGGAAGCTGGCTGGGTTCACGTTTTTGAAAGTCCAAATCGCACTCGATAGCGTGTCCCCTTCGATATACTTCTGGTACTCCGACATGTAACCGACGTTGTATCCCGTGTTGTCTTCACCGTCACGTCCTGTAAATTTCAGGAATCCGTACTGCGGAACGCGAGCGGTCAAATCGTCTACCGGCTCGCCAATGACAAACTTATCACCTTGTTTGCTAACGATATGGCGGTGACCTTTGGCTTCATTGGTGGCCCCAAGCCCGGTATCGGGATCGATCGTAAACGTGTGCGAGTGATACTGCTGGAGAGATGTGGTGCCAGTTAACCCGTCTGCCGTCACCTCCAACGCTTCGTGCTTGTGATCGAGTCCGCGAACAACGAACTGGTAGCTGATCACGCCGAGCAATGCCAAAACCAGTGTGCCTACAGCGACAAAACCAAAGACACGCCCCAAGAAAATCTCGGTCGGGCGTACAGGCTTGGTAACGATCGTGTAGATGGTTCGGCTCTTGATGTCCGCAGGTAGACTAAAGCAGCTCAAAAACAATCCCAAGACCAACACGACATAGTTCGTCGATGAAAGGAC
>CAIXME010000375.1 GCA_903920425.1 uncultured Pirellula sp.
ACACGTCGCCGAGAACCGCTTGGATGAGTTCCATGGGATGCAAAGAATCTTCGTGCCGTGCTTCGGTCATCCGGAGGACTGGAGTTTGTGCGATAGACATAGTAAGTGTTCCGATTCGTGGTTGGTGGTTGGTGTATTGGCTAGGGTTGCGATTAGCGGTTTACGATCGGCTTCAACAGCTGGCGAACGGTGCTCTCCAAATAGAAACCATTGGCCGCGTGGATATGCATTCTCTTGAGAGCTTCAGATACCCCGACGCTTGAACAAGCCCAATTCAGCAAGAACGTGCAAACAAAGCCCACCAGGATTAACGCAGAAATGAACCACGCCAATGCGGGAGTTCCCTGGCTCGGCAAACTAGGACCAACCATTCGGTCTACGGCAAAGTAACCGGCTGCGTAAACCAAACAGAGCGATACAGCAATTGCAGTCGATTTGATCAAAAGTATCTTGTCGCCGCCGCGTATCGCCTGCCCAACCCAGTACGTCAAAGCCAAGCTGAATACACTCCCTAGCAACAACCCTCCCGGCTTGACCCATAGGTTCATCCCAAAGAGTGCGAGCGATGCCCATAAGCACGCGAGCATAGCTGGAGCGACGACTGCAAGCGTCAATGCGTTTACCGGTTTTCGAGTCGCTGGACGACTCGAGGTCGCTACGCCCTCTGCAATAATGCTTCCACTGCTGAGGAACGCATGCGCCTTGTAGAGCGAGTGGGCGAGAATGTGCAGCATGGCGGCAGAATAAGCGCCCAACCCGCATTGCAGCAACATGAACCCCATCTGAGCGATCGTTGAATAAGCGAGTGCTTTCTTTACACTGGTTTGTGTCAACGCGACGATCGAAGCGAAACATGCAGTCGCCCCGCCAATGATCGCGAGCGTCGTCAATGACCAAGGCGTCAGAGCCTCGATTTGACTGGTTCGGATGATTAGATACCCGCCAGCATTGACGATCCCTGCGTGCATCAAAGCGGATACAGGAGTGGGGGTCTCCATCGTTTGTGGCAGCCAAGTATGAAACGGTAGTTGGGCGGATTTGGTTGCTGCGCCCGCTACTAAAAGAAACCCGGCAGCGTGCATCGCAGGTGTGACACTCGAAAGCGATCCAGCGGCCGCGAATAGTTCTGCAAAATCAAACGTCTTGAATTCATAATAAATCAAAAACATCGCAACAATCAGCGCTGCATCCCCCACGCGACTGATCGCGAACTTGGTCCAAGCAGCCCGCTTAGCGGCGGGGCGGTGGCCATAATGCATCAGCAGTTGATGCAGCCCCAGACTCGTCATGACCCACATGACGACAAACATCAGTAGGTTGCCCGATATCACCATCAAGGAAACCGCTCCAAGCGTGAAGGCTGTCCAGCGAAAGTAACGCCCCTGAGTCGCTTCTCCATCGAGATAGCTTATGGAGTAGCGGCATATCACCCACCCCACAAAACTGACGAGCGCAAACATCAAGGCTGCGACACCGTCGTAGTAGGCCGATATTTCAATTGGGATAGAGCCTGACGTTCGAAAGAACACCGAATGCACTGCAGGAACCTGACCGGTTTGCATCAGTCGGACCACGTACACAAGCAACGAAGCAACAGCCACAGCGAACTGGATGCCCGCCACGAACGTCACCCCTTGCCGAAACCAATTCACATTCCGGTTAGCCCAAATGCTAGGCAGACATACCGTCGCGAGTAAAACCATCGCGCAAACAGGTAGAAAAATCAAAATTACACCATCCATTACGTGAACTCAAATTAGCGTCACCCGATGCACGAATCATAATACACGACACGAATGTCGCCAATCCCAGTTCGTCACATTTGGTTCACTTCTTGAGCCACGAAGCGAGAAAACCTCTAAAAACCCGTAAAAACCAAGGCAAAAAGCAGCGCAGCTCATTTCGTGAATTTACTTTCGCGAACCATGTGTTATCCTCCAAAATACTGCGTTGAAGTTCGAAAGGGAGTTCGGTTCACACTGCTGAGGCTCAACGGAACCTAAAAGAAGGGATCGCTACCATGTCTCCATCAAAAGCCAAAACCAAGTCGGTTCCTGCGGAGGTTCCGGTGGTAGCAGAAGCCTCTACGAATCGCTGGACGTTCTTGTCCAATCACGCACACGTGCTGATCGCTTTGTACGCAAACCCAGATCTAGTGCTGCGAGAGGTCGCGCTGAAGGTCGGCATTACCGAACGCGGTGTCCAGCGCATTGTGCAAGACCTGGAGGCAGAAGGTTTCATTCAACGCGAAAAAGTAGGGCGTAAAAATCACTATCAGGTAATTACCCACCAATCGCTCAGACACCCGATGGAATCCCATCGAACGATTGGTGACTTGCTAAGGCTGATCGCAGAATAGTCGACAATGAATCGTCGAAATCGGATTAGGCATCTAAAAAGTCGCCGTACCGAAAACTCTATGCCCTAGTGGCTCTGTGTGAGATCTCGATTCCCAAAGGAGAATCACGATATGCTCGCTGCTAGAATGGACATGTAACAATGAAAAGGGTACCCGCCAAAGCTTATATGCAATGCTCAAAAGGTCTCACACAGCGACACCAAGCCAAAGAGATCTCAAAAATCTATTTTGCTTTCAACTCTTCTCTGCGTTACTTCTCTGTGCCTCTGCGTCTCTGTGTGAAAAAATGAGCATGAACGCAAAGATCAAAACCCGACGCGTAAGCGAGGGATCCGGTCAGCGCTTACATGCATTGCTCAAGAAGTCTCACACAGAGACACCAAGCCACAGAGATCTCAAAAATCTATTTTGCTTTCAACTCTTCTCTGCGCCA
>CAIXME010000376.1 GCA_903920425.1 uncultured Pirellula sp.
ATTCGAGTCGCTTCGTGAGTGTTCGAATCCATCCGACAGCTAAAGTCGAAGACGGGTGTGTTATCGGTGACGGAACTTCCATCTGGGACAACGTCCATGTTCGATACGGAACGCATATCGGCGAACAATGCATCGTCGGTGGGAAAAGCTACATCGCTTACGACGTTCGTATAGGCAATCGCTGCAAGATTAACTCCGCCGTTTATGTCTGCAATGGCGTCACGGTTGAGGACGGTGTCATGATCTCAGCTGGGGTTATTTTCACCAATGATCGATTTCCGAGAGCGGCGACTCCAGATCTGCTTGAGCTGAGGCCAAGCGAACCAGACGAGTTCACAGAGCAAACGTTGGTTCGGTGTGGCGCGACGATTGGCGCGGGAGCCATTGTGGGAAGTAACCTCACCATTGGCCGTTGGGCCATGATTGGAATGGGCTCTATCGTCACCAAGAGCGTTCCTGATTTTCATTTAGTATTAGGAACACCAGCGAGGAGTGTTGGTGCCGTTTGCCGATGCGGGCAAGTGCTGGTGATGTTTCAAGATGGCGTAGCGACTTCTGTCGAGAACGCAACACATTCGGAATTGGGTTGCAAGGCATGTCATCGCCGTTATCATCGCGATGGTCAACTGATTACGGAAATCGAAAATCGATGATTGCTAGTATCTCTTTGGATCTAGATAACCAGTGGTCTTATATGAAGACGCATGGTGACGCAGGTTGGGAGCAATTTCCAACCTATCTCCATGTGGTCGTACCGAGAGTGTTGGAGTTGCTCGATGATTTGAACCTGAAGATTACTTTCTTTGTGGTTGGACAGGATGCGGATCGAGACGAGAACATGGGTGCATTGCGTTCGATCGCGGATGCAGGTCACGAAATAGGCAATCATTCCTTTCACCATGAGCCCTGGCTGCATTTGTACAGTCGCGAGCAAATCGTAGAGGAGTTCGTTCGAAGCGAGGCGTGCATTGAGAAGGCTACTGGGCAGCGAACGGTAGGATTTCGGGGGCCAGGATTTAGCTACTCAAGCGACGTGCTCAGCGTTCTCAAAGAACGAGGGTACGAGTACGATGCTTCGACTTTCCCGACGTTTCTTGGACCGATTGCGCGAGCTTATTATTTTTTGCACAGCGGGTTAGGGCGACAGGAAAAAGACAAACGCAAGCAACTCTTTGGCGATTGGAAAGCGGGCTTCCAGCCTCTGCGGCCTTACCTTTGGAAAGGCAACTTGTCTCCGTTGATCGAGATTCCTGTTACGACCATGCCTTGGTTCAAGGTCCCGATCCACTTAAGCTACATCATGTATTTGGCCACGTTTTCCCGATGGCTCGCTGCACGTTACTTTTATGCTGCGATGAACTTCTGTTGGATCAATGGCGTGGAACCATCGTTGTTGCTGCATCCGCTAGATTTTATGGGGCGGAATGACAACACGGGGTTGGATTTTTTTCCCGGGATGTCGAGTGCTTTTGAGCCGAAAATGGATCTTGCTCGCGAGTTGCTGGGGTGGATGGCCACTCGATTCGAGTGCCTTGCGATGCGTGAACATGCGAAACGAGTCCAATTGCGTCTCGCGGTCTGATTCTTTCTGTCGAAATCACAGGCTTACATTCTGGGCGTACGTGCCGAGAATGGTGCAGTCCCCCTGGGTTTGAGCTATCATGGGGGCCATGATCGCCTCAGAACAATCCTTGACATTCTCCACAGAACCGTGGCTCATCGGAGTCTCTGCGTTTTTGTGTGTAGCCACCTTTGCTCTTTCGTATTTTGCTTGGCGGCGTAGCGGCTACAACGTCTCGGTGATGTGGCTTGAATTGCTTCGCTCCGCCATTGTTTTGGTTGGAGCAGTACTTTTGAATCAGCCGGAATGGGTTCAGGAGTTTCGTTCGGACGAGAAACCATCGCTACTAATTCTTTCCGACGCCTCGCAGAGCATGCAGACCAAGGATGTTGTCGTCAAGGGCCCGTCAGGGCAGAGCGAAGCGAAGACGAGAGCGGAAGCTTCCTCGGTTATTCTGGATCCCGATTCGTGGAAGTCTTTTACGAATCGAATGGATGTCAAAACAACCCCTTTTCCGTCTGCGGAAAAATCGGATGGTACCGACCTCAACCTAGCGTTGGACAAAGCGATTGATTCGTCGCAACGTATTTTGGGAGTGGTATTGATATCCGATGGAGACTGGAATATCGGTCAATCCCCTATGAATGCAGCGATGCGGTATCGCGCACAAGGAATACCGATCATTTCGATCCCTGTCGGTGCCGCAACTCGATTGCCTGATATCGAGTTGTTGAGTGTGGACACACCGACATTTGGTATCGCAAAGAAAGCAGTTCGGATTCCATTCACCATCGAGTCTGCACTTCCGCGAGATCATGTAGCGAATGTGGTGATCACGAGTTCGGATGGCGAACGTATCACCAAAGAAGTTCGTATTGCGGCCATGTCGCGTACTACGGATGCAGTGTTATGGACCCCGAAAGTAGAAGGGGACTTTACGTTGAGCGTGGAGGTCCCGCCCCACCCAGATGAATTGATTGCAAACAACAATTCTATCTCGACACCGATTGCCATTCGGGCTGAAAAGCTCAAGGTGCTCGTTATCGATGGGTATCCTCGATGGGAGTACCGTTACCTGCGCAATGCATTGTCTCGCGATCCTGGGGTTGAGGTATCTTGTTTGCTCTTTCATTCGGGATTGGCCAAGGTTGGTGGCGGGAACAAAGACTACATCAAAGAGTTCCCCGCGAGCTTAGAGGAGCTTTCGACCTATGACGTTGTGTTTTTAGGTGACGTCGGCATTGAAGATGGTCAGTTAACCGAGGAGCAGTGCAAACTGTTACGAGGTCTGGTGGAGTATCAAGCGAGTGGTTTGGTATTCATGCCAGGATGGCAAGGTAAACAGCTTTCGCTGAGCGATACTCTTTTAGAGCCGTTGCTGCCTGTAACACTCGACCGCGCCCAACCGTATGGCGTTGGCTCCAAGAATCCTATGCGATTCGAGCTGACCGAAGCTGGCCGCAAAAGCTTGTTGACCAAGTTGGCTGATACACAGGAGGATAACTTGGACGCTTGGGGGACGTTGCCGGGCTTTCAGTGGCACGCGCCTGTGGTTCGCGCTAAAGCGGGTACCGAAGTGCTTTGTGTACATCAAGAGACGAGCAACGAATATGGACGTATTCCCCTCGTGGTTACCAAGACATTCGGTGCTGGAAAAGTTCTGTTCATGGGAACGGATGGAGCTTGGCGTTGGCGACGAGGCGTGGAAGACAAATACCATTATCGTTTCTGGGGACAGGTCGTGCGTTGGATGGCATACCAGCGCAATATGGCCAAGGGTGAATCAATGCGTTTCTACTACTCGCCAGACCAGCCGGTGATTGGGCAGACTCTGACTTTGCGAGCCAACGTGATGGAGACCAACGGCGAGCCTCTCCTATCTGGCGAGGTCACTGCAAAGATACAAGCACCATCTGGAAAGTTCCAGGTTGTGCGGATGATCAGCGGTGGTGTGGATAGTTGGGGTTCTTTTGAAGGACGATATGCAGTCGAGGAGCCAGGATCGCATTCCGTGATACTGACTTGCCGTCAAACGGGTGCAACGCTCGAGACAACGTTTTTTGTTCAGGGAGCGACGCGAGAGCGAGTCGGTTTAGCTGCGAGACCTAAGGTGCTAGAAGAGTTGTCGAAAGTCACTGGCGGGCAAGTTCTGGCGATCACCGACTTAGAAAAATTGCAATCCGCGATTCGGAGCATTCCCGACCCTCCATCGACGCTTCGTCGATTTCAACTGTGGTCGCATCCAATGACGATTTTCATCATGATCACTGCGTTGACTTGTTTTTGGATCGGACGCAAGTGGGCCGGTCTTATTTAGCACCGTTGGAGATTCCTGGTGCATCGTTCCTCTCACCTAAGACGACAGCTATGTGCAAACCTCTCAAGTTCTTGCTTTGCTTTTTGGCCATATCCTTTCAATCGGGAGCTATTGTGAATTGTAACGCGCAGGGGCCCGTGCAACATCTGGGCACCATCGAACGTTTGGACAAGCAGTTGGATGAATTGCTCTCCCCTGATGCCAAGCTCGAAATTCTCGCTGACGGATTTACTTGGACGGAAGGGCCACTATGGATGGGGGACAAAGATTCGGGACATTTGCTTTTTTCCGATATCCCCCGAAACAGTATCTTTAAATGGACTGCCAAAGAAGGCATCCAGCTATTCATGAATCCATCCGGTTATACAGGTGTAACCTATTATGGGCTGGAGCCAGGAGCAAACGGACTGCTCAAGGATCTCGATGGCAATTTGGTTATGTGTGAGCATGGCGACCGACGACTGAGTGTTTTGACTCAAGGTGGTGGGAAACGCACGTTAGTTGATAACTATCAAGGCAAAAGATTGAATAGTCCTAACGATGGGACGCTCAAGTCCAATGGAGATATCTACTTTACCGATCCACCGTATGGGCTTCCCATGAGAGAAAAGGATCCTCGGAAAGAACTAGATCATTATGGAGTCTATCGTCTCTCCAAGAAGGACGGTTCGCTGACGTTGTTGACCACGCAATTGGAACGTCCCAATGGCATTGGTTTCTCACCTGATGAGAAGACATTGTACGTTGCGCAAAGTGATCCCAAGAATGCTATTTGGATGAGCTTTCCAGTCGCTGCTGATGGAACTCTGGGGAAGGGATCTGTTTTTTATGACGCGACATCACAGGTTGGCAAGTTGCCAGGATTACCAGACGGGTTGTCGGTGGATCTCCAGGGGAACATCTGGGCAAGCGGACCGGGCGGAATCTATATCTTTGATAAGAGCGCTAAGCTACTAGGACGCATCCTAACGGGCGAGCGTACTAGCAATTGTGGTTTCGGAGAGGATGGTACTACGCTCTTCATTACCGCTGATAAGTATATTTGTCGAATACCGACCAAGGTAAAAGGCAAACCATAGAGTCAAGCAATCGCTTGTCTCGACGCAAAATCCAGATCAGCTCGGAACGTTAAATCGGCTTTGAACCGCGGCGTTGAGCCAGCGGTATGCCGTCTGCCAAACCGCTTCGTGTTCGTTGGTTAATCGAATAGAACAGTGCAGTCCAGGAGGTGGGATTTGATTTCGCAATACCGATGGATCTAGTTCTATTCGGGTTTGGAGGCGTGGCGAGTTAGTTGTGAGTCGATCTTCCCCCTCAGGGGTTTGGCTCATCATGACAGGTATCGGTCCACCGTAGAGACCACCTAACGAGGGGGATTCGAGAGTGTCCGATGTCCGTGGCAAAGTCAGAAGCACTTTTCCCGAGCAACGTACGCCGCTTTCCAAATACACCGACACCGGAGCATGCACGTTGTGGGAGACAATGTCCCACGCGTCTTGTGGAACAGAAGCTCGCACTTCTACTTTGACGGGGTCGGCGATGATGCCAACCGATTGCCCCTCTGGGAGAAAGCTGCCAGGGAGATTTTGCGACATTCTGGAGATCAACACACCGTCTCTAGGAGCTTTGATATGCAAGGACTCGACTTTGGCTTTCAACAAGTTGCACTTGATCAGGAGTGACTCGTAGATCGCTTCCTCGGTTTGCAGTTCCGAATGTTTGCGTTGCGCTCTCAACGCAACACACTTTTCATCGCTCGACTTTAGCTGCGCCTGGGCTGCTTGAAATTCGAGTTCCAACTCGGGATTACTTAAACGCACAATCACATCGCCAGAGCGGACACCTTGACCATCGTGGACGAGCATCTCGTCAACAAATCCAGGGGCGATAGTTCGTACGTCGGACGGATCGACGTAATCGACGATTGCTGGCCAGTAAACTTGGATTGGGGACGGCAGGAAACTGCAAAGCAACAGAGCAACAACCCCACACGCCAAGCGAAATGCTTTATGCGGGCAGACTTCAGCCAGAGCGCCACGCCAGGACCAAGCGTTCGGTTGCGATGCTCGGGCGAGGATTTTCATGATTGGTGGAATGATAAACCAGAGGCAGGCAAAGAATGCAACGACCACCAGTCCGAGCCCATCCCAAGTGCGCCATACGCCCCAACCCATCGTAGCCAACATGAGCATTCTGGAGATCCAGCTGGCTATTCCGTACGCGAGAAGCGTAAAGGAAACGCTATGTAGTTTTCGATTCTTGTAGATCCAAGTAGCGAAATAGGTTTTCATCAGCAACGATGCGTCTTGCCACAGATTAGGGCGGCCAATCATGTCGATCGCGATGTAGTAACCATCATATCGCATCAAAGGGTTGCCATTGAATGCGAGCGTGGTAAAGGTCCCGAGCGTAGCGATGGAAAAGCAGAGATACTGGATGCTCGGATTTTCAAAGGTACATGCACCGATGATCGCGATGGCCGATAGCGTGAGTTCGAATAGCATGCCCGCTGCGCTGACGAGCATCCGCGACCACTTTTTGTTGGAAGCCCATAGGTTGGTGACATCAACATAGGGAGAGGGGGCAAAGAACATCATGCCAATCCCTGCACCGTTGGTTCGTATTCCAACGCGGGTACATGCGACGGCATGCCCCAATTCGTGAACCGCTTTGAGGATGAACCAAGCTAGCAACCACCACCACTGGCTACCGGGCACGAAAAGCTTCTCGCCGAGACTCATTAGGTCTTGGTTGTTTTGATACACCATTCCAAGGGCGATGCACCACGCGATCACGGCGGCGATCAAGCAAGGGTAGGAAACCAGCCAAGTGATTGGACGCGAGTACTTCTCGATAACGTCAGCCGACAGCACCGGAATGCGGAAGAAGCTGGGGTCAAAGAGTTTTGAAGGCTTGGCACCTGCGCCAGGCTTTTCCGGTGGGAGTTCCGTATGGTGCAAGGGAACACTCGTCTCGACCAGCCCCATTTGGACCAGCCACATGATGATCTTGTGTACCTTCTCTGCACCTGCTGCAGCAGCTAAGGGGCTGCGCATCATCAACTGTTGCATCGTTTCTGGAATGGAGCGCGAGCCATCGATGGCGGAGCAGACTTCGTATTCGAGCTCGCCGATCTTCCAATACTTTTGATTGATGTTGTCTTCTACGATGTACGAAACAGTGTCGTGGCTTCGCGTAGGCGAGAAACAAAGTTCTGGACGTAATCGAACAGGTGCTTCAGACATGATGGCGTTACTGTCGTGTTGAATGGGACGGCTGAGTCGGTGTTACCAAATCCATTGGTTAGCAATCCATCGATAGGGGCGCTCGAATAGCAGCCATCCTAAGGTACGCCATCCAGCCGTGATTTGTGCGGATGCTTTCATGCCAGGGCGAAGTCGTAAGCTCGGGTCCCGAATCACGACATCGGCGATAAAGACAGCAGAATTGTCGATCACTGTTGCCCTGGGTTCTATACGGCTAATCTTTCCGTGAAAGGAGGCAACTCCCGATGCGTCACTGCGAACGCTCACGACATCTCCAACGCTGATTTGACCTAGGTCGGTAGCATTGAGACGGACTTCCGCTGTCATCGATTCAAGTTCTGCAACTTCAAAGAGGTTTTGTCCAAGCGTGACGGGCATGCCTACATTGCGATGCCAGTCTCCTTGCACGACCACTCCTGCAGCATTAGCTCGGATTTCCAATCGTCGCAGATGATCTTCGATACTCTCTATACGTCTTTGAGCTTGCTGCATTTCAATGTCAGCTAACCCGGCATTACCGGCAGCCCGGGTAGCAAGCGCAGCGTCGCGTTTCTTCAGTGCTCCGTCGTATTCGGCTTTAGCAGTTGCTAGGTCGCGTCGAAGCTGATCGTCATCGAGCCTTGCAAGAAGCTGGCCTTTCTCAACGGAATCGCCTGGCCGCACGTCACAACCAGCAATACGGCCAGCAACGGGGCTGGCGAGATAATGTTTCGTCTCTGGCTCGAATACGCAATCTCGCTTTGGATAGTAGGGGACCGGCACTAGCATGGCGCCTGCAAACAATGCGATAGGAGTCAGCCACCAACGTGGGCGTGATAAAACCCAGTCCACTGTTGCCAACGTGCGCATAAACCAATCGCATCGATGAACAACCAACCATGCGTCGATGTGACGGATGATGTTGCCCATCACGGATTCATCGCACCATAGTTGGCGAGCGGATGCAATATAGCTAGGCGGGGTGTCGCATTGAGTTGCATCGCAAAAGAAAATCGCGAACCCAGATGAGTTGTCCAGCGGTACGGGCAGCAAAACAAGTGGAGTATTTAGCGATTTCGCGAGTTCGTTCAGAAACACGCTACCCCGAATAGGAGGCAGCGATGCTGGTGAATCTGGAGATGCTGGAGGTGCAGAGGCGGTTTCGGGGCCTGGCTGAGTGGGTTGGTCTTCAGGCGCCTGTTGTGGCGGAATCTCAAAAGCATCGATGGAAACCCGCATATGCGGTTGCAAAGTGCATTCCCTAGCAATGCGGGCAAGCGTCTTCTGTTGTGTCCGGACCAAACTAGGATCCCAACCGCTGTGCGCTGATTGCACAACTCTGCCGGTTTTCGATACCACGACCACGCCGATAGATCGGGTGGATCTCATCGCTATGAAGTTAACCACAGATTGCAAAAACGTTCTCGACAGTAAGTCCAGACTAGGTGCAGATTGTGGTAATACCTTGTCTATTGCCGAAGCGATCGGTGCTACAGGTGGTACGGGCTGGTCGAACGCTGGAGCCGAATTGCCAGCGGGCGCTGGCAACAAGCCCAGATCGAGCGTTCCTTCATTGCACAAGCGTTGAATTGTCTCGGCTACGTCAAACATACCCATGTGCGTACCTTGCGGCGCAATGGATTCGCCGATGGGCTTTTCCACATTGGTTTGGGTGATGGAGTTGGGTAGGTTGGACATGATAACGCTTGGTAGAACGATTTAGGTTTAAGGCTAGGGAAGGACCAATTCGCAATTTGACGATCGGATCAATCCATTCTCGTTTTCTATGATGACAGTCATTTCGATCACACCACCTTCCGCGATCGCGAATGGGGCGATGAATTCGATAGTGGCTTTGGCTACGATGTTGTTCGCGAGACGAACCTCTGCATGGCCGAGCTTTCGAAAGCGATCAGCAACCTCATCGGACAGATAGAATCGAGCTCGCAGTTTCGAAGCATCGACGAGGCGAATGATTGCCGGGGCATTACCTGCGATGTATTCGCCAACCTCTTTGTATACTTCGACCACTGTGCCCTTGTGTGGGGCTCGGATCGTGCGATCGCTGAGGCTCAACTGAGCCTTCTCAAGCCGTGCCTGAGAAATTTGCTTGGCTTCTTCCTGCGCTTGGAGTTTTGCCTTGGCTATGTTGAGTTCCAGTTTGTATCGTTCTTTTTCTTTGGGGCTACCTTTGCCCGAGGCAACGAGTTTAGAAATCTCCTCGTAGCGCCTTTCGTTGAATTCCACTTCTCGACGAGCTGTTTCCAGCAGTCCCAGGGATTGGGTGTCCAATTCTGCTTCATGTACGAGAGCTTTTTGTTGCTCGAAATCGAGTCGACCTATTTCTGTGCCCGATTGAAGAATATCTCCGGCTTTGACAAACAACTCTCGCACCACGCCCATTTCCGCAGTTGCGACTTCGGTGTTTTTGAATGGCTCCAAAACGCCAGCCTTCTCGGTTGCTGCGAGCGAGCGGTTGATAACCGACTGCGCGTCGGCGTATGACTGCAGCATGCACAGGAGCGCTGCGGCAGCCAGAATGTTAGTAGGTATTCGGAAGTGGTTCATGGTTGTACTTTTGAAACGAAAAATGCGAGACTGGCGTTCGGGGGTCTTCAGTCGACAATTTCACTCCCAAAGATGGCTCGCAAAGTCTGCGCAGTGCCCGCAAAACGCAAAGTTTTGCATAATTGCTAGGTTGGTTATGCCGGTTGTCCGGATTATTCAGTAGACCATCCGTACAAATCAAACTATTCTTAGGTGCAACTGCTGGCTTTTCACGTCCACGCCCGAACAGCCAGAATTTCTTTCCCACCCCCTTTCCATATCGCCAGAAAACTAAGAAACGGAAAATGAGCAAAGCAATCAAAGGAATCACCCGCATCGAATATGAGGGAATTACAACGCGTGGTTGGATGGTTCGCATTACACGAGGTGGGGTTCGACAACAAAAGTTCTTCAACGACAAAGCATTTGGCGGCAAAGCGAAATCGCTAAAAGCAGCCAAGGATTGTTATGCAGAGTGGTTGGCCAACGCTGCTCCAATTGCTACGTCGCGGAACCGAAAAACGTCCCGCAATTCGTCTGGAAAAGTGGGTGTTCATACTGTACGAAATGTGGATTATCGATGGGCCAATGCCGAGTCGTTCGGGTATTGCGCCTCTTGGGTAACCGAAGACGGTGTTCGCCAAAAATTGAGTTTCGCATGGAAACTCTACGGAAAGAAAGCAGCTTGGAACTTAGCGTGCATCGCGCGAGAAAAAGAGCTGACCGATCGCGAGAAGGTGGTAAAGCTCTATCAGGCTCAGCAATCGCGTGCGAAAAAAGCTAAGTAGTTGATTACGAAACGACTGAATTGAGCAATGACGGAACCGCTCGGCTTGCAGGAAACGGATGACTTTATTGATGCATCGATCAGTCGTCCGTTGCGAATTCTGTATCAGGATGAAAACTACGTTGCGGTGTTCAAGCCTGCGGGGCTTGTCGTGCACCGCAGCAAGATGACGCAGCCGCATGAGCCTGTATTGTTGCAGACGTTGCGAGACCAGCTCAATCAGTTCGTCTATCCCGTTCATCGTCTTGATCGCCCCACGGCCGGTTTGATCTTGTTCGGCTTGAGTGGGCCTGCGGCTGCCAAGATGGTCGATCTCTTTACCACACGTCAGGTCTCGAAATACTATCAAGCCCTGGTGCGTGGATTTGTTCCGAAGAGCGGGACGATTGACAAGCCGCTTCGCGAGACGTTTGGTGAGGAGTGGGACAAAGGGAGTACCGATGATCATCCGACGCAGGAAGCAGTGACCCAGTTTGAAGTGCTTTCCACCTACGAAGTGCCCTGGCCAATAGGTGCGTTTGAAAAAACACGCTTCTCTCTATTAGAGATAAAGCCGCTGACCGGTCGATGGCATCAGATTCGTCGGCACTTGAACCATGTTGCCCATCCCGTAATTGGCGATCATCGCCATGGAGACCATCGGTATAACCAAATGGTCTTTGCGCAATCAGGAGTTTATCGCATGATGCTTACAGCGATGCGGCTTGATTTCAGGCATCCGTATACTGGGGAATTGCATTCCATCGTAACAAGCCGTGGATCCGAGTTTGACCGGATCATCGAAATGATCCAGCCATTCTCGGTTCGTTAGAATTCATCGTCTCGGAAACATCAAGCGTCGGGCGCAGGACGTTGATCTCGCTTGGGGCGTTTGTCGTCTCCGCGACCGCCAAAGCCGCCGCGACCACCACCGCCTTGCGCACCACCTCGACCGCCCCCAAAGCCACCTTGCATGCTGGCTCGGAATTCTTCGAGATTGATTCCTTGATCTTTATCCTTGTCCAATTCGGAGAAGCGATCCGCCATAGGGCTGCCTGCGACTTCTTCCACGCTCAGCTTTCCATCCGAGTTTTTGTCGCGTTCTTTGAAGAAAGCAGCTGGATCGAAACCGCCTCGTCCTCCCCCTCCACCTCCTCCTGGACCGCCGCCGAAGCCACCTTGGCGTGGTCGCTCTTCCGGTTCGTTGTCATCTTTTTTCGCCAGCAAGCTTGCTGAAGCGTTGAGTGGGACATCTTGTTTGAGGTCCGTCACGCAGTATAGGTTCTTATCGGAGCGAATGTAGATCTTTCCATTGCTGACAGCAGGTGATCCACCAAACGTTTCCTTTTCCGTGGTCAAAAGATTGACACTCAATTGTTTGAGTTCGCCAGTGAGATCGAAAACAAATGTTTCGCCAGTTCCCTTGGTGTAGTAAAGCTTGTTGCCCGCAATCACTGGAGAGCCGTAGTCCGCGCTGCCAAAGCCACCTCCACCACCTGCAGGTAGACCACCGGTTAGTCGCAACTGCGACAGCTTCTCGCCTGTCTTGCCGTTGATCGCTGTGATCATCCCGTTCGCAACTAGGTAAACATTACCATTATGTCCAACGGGGGACGCGAATCGATCTGAGTCTCTACCTGTCCAAACTACGTTGGACTCAGTGACGTCCCCTTTTCCACCAGCTCGTACAGCGATCGAACCACCACCACGTCCTGAGAACGCAACTACCGTATCGCCCAAGCTGATCGCGCTGGAGTGACTTTGGTCTGCGTTGGTGGAATTACATCGCCATATCAGCTTTCCGCTTTTGGGGTTCAGGCCCCACATTTCTTTGGGAACACTGAGAACCAAGTCGGTGCGTTTGTCGTCAATGCGTACCAAAGTGGGAGTGCCCCACATTCCATCAAGTCCAGACGCTTCTTGACGCCACAATTCCTTACCCGATTTCTTGTCGAGTCCAACGATGGACTGGCTTTCTGCGGATGCAGTGACGATCAGTGTGTTTTCGTAGAGGATGGGACTCGAAGAGGAACCCCACGCCCATGGGTCTGATTCTTTGCCAAGATTGGTTTGCCAAAGTTGTTCGCCGTCGAGATTGAATGCCAAGGCACCACTCTTTCCGAAAAACACAAACACGCTCTCCCCATCGGAAACAGGGGTGTGCGAGGCGTATCCGTGCGCGGTTACGCCGATACCTGAGTAAGGATCCTCGGGCAAAGCGGCGGGCAAGTCCTTTTGCCACAGCTTCTTGCCATTGTTAGCGTCAAAGCAAATCAAGTGACGCTTTAGGTTTTCGATTTCACCTGGCTTGCTACGATCGATCCCGTAACCAGAGTAGCAGGTGAGAAACAGCTTACTGCCGACGATGATTGGGCTGGAAACACCAGGTCCAGGTAGTTCGCTTTTCCAGGCAATATTCGCTGTAGGGGTCCATGACGCAGGTAGGCTGGATGCGCTCACTCCGGAACCATTCGGGCCGCGAAAGCTAAGCCAATCTTCCGCATAAAGTTGTGTACAACTCATTAAAAAAGCAACGCATCCGCAGAAACTTCGGTACATAGACAAGGTCCCTCCAAATAAAAAGCAAAACAATAGCGTCAAATCCGCTGTCTCGCATTGTAGCGACCGGTACCATGGACGTGATCTTTTTGACGTTATTCTACGGAGGAGTTTCGTCGTAGATCGACTTGTTGGGAGCACTCACTGTGGGACGGTTTTTAGATATGTTTTCATTCCGGATCGCGATGCTTGTTGGGACTGGTATTAGAAAGAAACGCACTCCGTGTTTGCCCCGTTATCGCTTTCCTGTTGCTGTGTTTTCGCTGCTTATGTTGGCCGTTTTGGCCTATCGACCAGCCATCGCTGACGTAACGGTCCAGACCGGCAGTACAGACGTCCCGTCATCCTTTCAAATGGGAACCATTCCGCCACCAGCAATCAACGATATCGCATCAGTGAGTTCGTGGGCCGTCGCGCGAGGGGTGCCAGATCGGAACTCCGGATCGCTTCAATTGTTATACGATGGGCTAGTTCCACGTAGTGATGACAGTCCACGCGAGAACTTTTTCTTTGCACCGGGAACGAGCAACGGATGTATTGCAGTCGATCTTGGGCAGTTGACCGAGATCTCGGAGGTTGTGACTTACTCTTGGCATTCTGGTTCACGAGGACCGCATGTTTACAACCTGTATGCGTCCACGGGGGCCCAAAAGGACTTTCGTTGGAATCAAGTTGATAACGATGCTGATCTGGTCCAATGTGGCTGGAGCCGGATTGCAAGCGTCGATACACGCAACAGTGGACATTTGGGTGGGCAGCATGCGAGTGTCGTCAGCGATCCTTCGGGGGCGATTGGTACCTTTCGGTATCTGCTCTTTGAGATGCAACCGACCGAGATTGACACTCCCTTCGGGAACACCTTTTTTAGTGAGATCGATATTGTTGCGCGATCGCAAAAGCAGCTGCAACGGATAGAAGCTCCGGAAACACAATCGATTCGCTTTTCGTCAATTGATGGTCGTTATCAGTACACCATCGACACAACCGCTGCGCCGGAACTAGCCAAGTGGTCCGAGTTGGAGCTCAAGCCTATTATCTTGGAATGGTACCCAAGAATTGTATCGATGTTGCCAAGCGATGGTTTTCAACCGATCGAAAAAGTTCAGTTTCGCTACTTGCCTGACGCAAAAATGAGCGGCATCCCTGCGTACGCTCAAGGAGGGACAATCTCGATGAACGCAGAATGGATGCAGCGAGAAAAGAATCGTGAAGCGAAGGGAGCCATCGTTCACGAGATGGTGCACGTTGTGCAAAGCTACCAAGGAAGGCGACAACGTAACACGAGAAGGACACAGACACCAGGTTGGATAGTCGAAGGGATTCCGGACTACATCCGCTGGTTCGTTTATGAACCGCAATCGGGAGGTGCAAAGTTATCCAAAGGGGCGAGAGCGAACGCAAAGCATGATGCAAGCTATCGAGTGTCTGCAAACTTTATCGATTGGGTTTTGCGAACGTACGATTCCGATGGAACGTTGCTTTCGAAACTGAATGCTGCCGCTCGAGAGGGGCGCTATTCGACCGCGATCTGGCAGGAACTGACCGGAAAAACGGAGGACGAGTTGGCTCGTTCGTGGAAAGACGAATAGTGAGAACTACTGCATCTTTGATGTACCGGCTTCAGCTG
>CAIXME010000377.1 GCA_903920425.1 uncultured Pirellula sp.
CAAGCCCTTCACGGATTGCGTAAGAAACGCCTGTTGTTCTTCGGTCCAATCGGCAGAATTATCCGATAGTTTGCCAAACGCCCTGCCCAACAATCCAAGTACCTTTGTCGCATGAACCGTGTCAAACAGATCGACGAGAGCACTATTTTCTCCTTCAATGATTTTTACCTCGAGCTCCCGCAGGAACCGACTGACGGACAACCAGAAATCGTCTCGCACCATAACGATTGCTTGAACGGCTACTCCGTCACAATGCCTCAATGCATTGGTCAGCGTAGCTCGGGCGTAGTCGGGGGTTGCATAAAGCCATTGCTCGAATTGATCTATTACCAAAAGCAATTTGCCACCGTTTGGGACGAGTCGATTTCGGCGAATATCGACCAGAATTTCTTTTAGCGTCCCTCCTTGTGCATCAGGGATGATTTTGCGGATTCCACGGATGAGCTGTTGTTCAGAATCGTCCGCTGTTGCTTCTATATAGACACGAAGAATGCTAGGGCTGAGCCGCGGCAATAATCCAGCTTTAATCAATGAAGACTTGCCACATCCTGATGGTCCATAAATCAAGCCAACGGAAAAACATTGATCGGACTCTCTCTCTTCGATACGAGTTTTCCAGAATCGTAGACTATCCGGAAGTCCGTCACGATCGCGTGGCCCTGGAAGAAGATCTAGAAAGAATTCGGAATCTTTAGCATCAAACGAACGGAGTCCTTTTGGAACCACTCGAGTAGGTCCAGTAGACTGTGTATCGTTAACCATTCGAACTAACTCGACAGATCTCGGGGTCGCGGGTGCGAGGCCAGAGGACGTCTGCATGGCAAGCATCCGTTCCGGCGCATTATTTTCAAGAAGCCAGCGAATTTCTTCAGCAAAGTCCTTGGCGACTTGATAACGATCGACGGCTCGCCGCGATAGGGCTTTCATGCAGATCCGTTCCAAATCGGAAGTGATCGTGTGGTCGAATACTCGGGGAGTGCGTACATCTTCGGATGCGATACGAGTTAGAAGTTGATGCGCATCATTGGTCTCAAACGGACGGCGTCCAGTGAGCATCTCGTAGAGCACAACACCGAGGCTATAGATATCACTTCGATGGTCGACACGGTGTATTTCACCTCGAGCCTGCTCCGGACTCATGTAGGCTGGGGTACCGCAGTTTTTCTCTTGACTTCCAAAATCTAATTCACGAAGCGCAATTCCAAAATCCGCTAGGTATGGGCGATCCCCTCGATCCAGCAATATGTTTGAAGGTTTGACGTCTCGGTGAATTAGACCCTTCGTATGAGCATGATGGAGAGCATTGGCAATTACCTCGACAATGGCAAGAGCGTTGGCTCGATCAAGCCGATCTTGTCTAATACGGTTCGAGAGATCAGAGCCATCAATGAGTTTAGATACGAGGTAGAAGTCCCCTTCTGGGGACTCACCGACCTCGTAAATGGGGACGATATGCGGATGATCGAGTGACGCGAGAATACGCGCTTCTTTGAGGTATTCGGCGCGGTTCCAGTATTTCAAAAACTTGCTATGGGTCAATTTAATGGCAACGGTGCGCTCAAGGTCGATGTCAAAAGCTCGGTATACTTCGCCAAAACCACCTCGGCCGAGTAATCTTTCGATACGAAATCTACCGAGTTGACTTAACAATCTAGAGGGCTGTTCACCGTTCTCCGCTATGACTGGATCAGCATCAACTAGAGGTTGGAAGTAGGCAGTCTCACCGGTATCCGGGGCAACTTGCTTCGATTCGCTATTTTTCGAATTTTGACTCTGTGGTGAATTCGGCTC
>CAIXME010000378.1 GCA_903920425.1 uncultured Pirellula sp.
GCCTTCTTTTCGCAAATCGCAATTCGTTCGGGGCATCCACTATGTTCAAAGCATGCGAGCCCGAACGCTACTCATTCAGGAGACCGAGAAAGTGCTTCGCGAAGTGGATGTCGTTTTGGGGAGCGACGACTTGCTGCGTACCAATTTGACGGGTCATCCAAGCATGGTGGTGCGTTGTGGCACACAAGAATTGCGACGGGAAAAGAAGGAAGGGGAGGAAGATACCGCGACACCTATGGCACCGAGGACTATCAAGCTGACGGCAAAGTATTTTTCGGAGTCGATCCTGGTTTCGCTGGGGCATCACCTACAAATGGCGTTACCACCCGAGCCGGTTTTGCCTGCCATGTTCCGATAGTTGCCAGCTTTCCTGCGACTCCTCATTCATATCATTGCCCCGCCGTAGGTCGCCCCTAGATTCGAGAGGCGATTGGAGTTACCCTTTAATAGCGTTGGTGGGTGCTTTCATCACTGGAGCATCCGCTAATGTATTCACTTACGGCGGCAGCCAGCCACCGGGGACATGATCGTGTCCCAGAAGGCTACATTTTGACGTGAGAATTCCTTGCAACGCTGGGGATGCTCTCGAAAAAATGAAGACTTGATTAACCATTTCGAGTAGCAGGTCTTAAGACCAAGCCGAAAAACCCGCGAACGTTCAACTATCCACTCCATGAAATTACAAAACAGCAATTGGTTCTTCGCCTTCGCGTTGACCGTCTTATCTGTCCCGATGCTCGCGTTCGGACAAGAAAAATCGCCAACGGAATCAGCCCTCGGGATCAGCACTACCAAGCCAGCGAGCGGTCCGTTTGTGGCGTTGGGGGACGGTCGGTTTATGGTGCCGTATGTCCAATCGTTCGAGAGGACAAACATTTCCTTTGAAATGATCCCGATCCCAGGTGGTAAAGTGACTCTCGGTTCACCGGAGAGTGAAGCGGGCCACTCGGCAGATGAGTCGGGGCAATTCACTGTTGAGATCGAACCATTTTGGATGGCCAAAACGGAACTGACTTGGGGCGAATACAAAACGTTTATGCGCTCTTATGACGTATTCAAACGATTGACCGCCAAAGCGATTCGGCAAGTGGATGCCTCGAATCAAGCGGATGCGGTTACCGTACCGACACCTTTGTATCAAGCTAGTTTTACCTACGAGTTTGGCGACGATCCGTTGCAGCCCGCTGTCACGATGACGCAGTACTCGGCAAAGCAATACACAAAGTGGCTGAGCGGTATGACCGGAGTGCAGTACCGCATTCCAACCGAAGCAGAATGGGAATACGCAGCGCGAGCTGGGTCTGATAAGGCTTATAGTTTCGGCGATGGCACCAGTGACCTCGACAAGTACGCTGTCTATGCAGGAAACACGAAGGATCGACCGCCATTGGTTGGCAGCAAGGCTCCGAACGCGTTTGGATTGCACGACATGCATGGCAGCGTTTGGGAGTGGACCATCGACCAGTACACACCAGAAGGGTTTGGCGATCGAGCAGGCAAGACACTGAAGACCTTCGATGCGACCAATTGGCCAACAAAACCAGATCCACTGTGCATTCGTGGAGGTGGATGGCAAGACCCTGCGGAACGCGTCCGTTCAAGCGCTCGC
>CAIXME010000379.1 GCA_903920425.1 uncultured Pirellula sp.
GATTTTCATTCGTTCCCATTTGGCGGAAACAAAAGCGTCGATCGGATTTGGTTGCGGGGAGTTTTGCCAATCGAAACCTTTTCGATCTCCCATGACGGTAAGCGTGGTTGCAGAATAGGCACCTTCGTAGCGTGCCAGCACCGGTGCTTCGCCACGGCGAATGGCTTGGACACGCGCTCCATCCAAAACGGTAGCTACTTCACCGTTTCCACTTTCAATGAATGCTTCACGTGTTACATCGCGGGTGCGTCCATCGCTGTACGTCGCTATGACCCGCAGCTGTTGGACAGTACCAGGCAGTGGAGCGACGGGGTTAAGTGGCGAGAGTTCGATCTTGGTTACGCGTGGTTTGTTTAGATCCACCTTGGCGCCTTCACTGATCCACTGGCGGATCACCAAAGCGTGGCTATCGCCGACATCGATCAATTTTCCTCCGACGTGTGGGACTAGCCCGAGCGGCTTGGTCATCATCAAACTGCTGGTTGGGGACGCAGGGTTGATGCGTCGGCCGGCAAGGTCGTCGGCGAGGGAGCGCACATCGTAAATCGGGTCATAGCCTCGGAGAGACAACTTAAAGCCACCCTTGCCTGCTTGTGCACCATGGCATGTTCCTTGATTGCAGCCGAGTCGAGACAACACGGGATTCACGTCCCGAACGAAGTCAACGCTCATCGTCGCTGCCATTTGAACGTTTACTGGTATACGCTTCTTGAGAGCCCCCAATTCGATTTGGATTTCAGCAGCACCATTGTGCAGCGGTTGAACCCAACCGCGTTTAGAAAGCCAAATGCTCGGCGAATCGGTGGTAATCGAAGCGATCCGAGTCGCATCGATCACTTCGCCGTTGGAGAGGGTTGCATTGACGATTACCTGAGCCGAGTCGTTCCAAGCGGCCAACTCCAGGTTTGCAGGTTGTACGTCGATAGAGACAAGGTTTTGGAAAGGAAAGCTCTCAATCTCTTTGACCTGTTCGGTTCCAGCACGCTCATCGTCATGGATCTTGGCTATCTCCTGCAATCGCTTTGTTCGCAGGGTATTCAGGTCGGCGGTTTGTGTTGCCACGCCGGTAGCGGGCGGCGTCGTATCGAAATCGGCTACAACCTGCGACGTTACATAGTTCCAGACTCGTAATCTACCATCGGACCCACCGGCTGCTAATTGGCCATTCGCGTTGAACCCGATCGCATAGATGGCAGCGTTGGGAATCGTCCAGGTGGCGATGACCTGCGGTTGTGCGGTAACGTAGGTATCGAGTTTCTTCTTTTCTTCTGCGTTTCGCGCGGCGGCCCGTTTCGCTTGGATAGCTTTGATATCGGCGGGGAGTTGTCCATCGATATCGTACGACCAGACTTTCACTGTGCTCTGGTTATCCAAAGTCGACGCGGCTGCCAGGTACTTTCCGTCAGGACTGATTGCGACGTCAAAAATTCTGCCAGGGATGCTATCTAGTTGGCGTATTAGGTTTGCGTCGTCGCCAATCACACGGGCGGTTTGGCGAAACACTCGGTAGATTTTGGGAGTACCATCGGCACCACCAACGAGGATTTCGTCGCGATCTGGGTGGCGAGTAACGGCTTGGATACCACCGCGCAAGGCTCCAGGAGTGATGGAGGTAATGTTGTCGATAAATCGTTCGGTCTCGACCTCGGTTAGCTTGACCGTCATGTCCCGGCTGACCGAGATTAGATGCTTGCCATCACCTGTGAAGACAGTCGCACGCGGCCAGTCTTCGTGTGCACGCTGATACAAACGTTGAACACCGTCCAACGTTACCGCTCGGACTGTGTTGTCTGCCATTCCGAACGAGATGAGCGAAGAGTCCGGTGACCAGTTCACTCCAAATAGCGTATCGCCGCCGATGTGTGAGCTTCGTTCCAGCGCTTTGGTTTCTGTGTTCCAAATTTGCAATTCACCGGAAACGGCAGGTTCTCCTGCGACAACAGCCAACCATTTGCCATCTGGAGAATAGCGTATCGATTCGACCCGAGGACTCAAACCAATCATGCGGTTTTGAAGTTGCCAAGTTGTAGTGTCGAACAGCAACGTTTCATGAAAGCCCGTGACCGCGACTTGTTTGCCATCTTTAGAGAAGTCGAGTCCGCTAATGGTTGGCGGCCTGTTATAAACCGGAGGCGATGAAGTGGAATATGCGGGCTCGGCTTTTTTAGAATCATTAACAGCACCGGCGTCAATCCAACGTCGAATGATGTCGACTTCTACTTCGGAGAGAGCTTTGCCGTTCTTGGGCATTTCTGCTTTGCCGTCGATGGAGACAATTTGACGAAGCAGTTCGCTCTCGGAAGACTTGTTCGGAACAATGGCGTGTGTGCCTGTTTCTCCGCCTCGAACCAAAGAATCAAAGTCCGTCATCAAGTAACCACCGAGCTTTTTAGCATCCTGGTGACATCCAAAGCAGTTGGCACGCAGAATGGGCAGCACATCGGATTGGAAGCTCGGTGCGGTCGGATTAGGCGTTTCAGTCGCGACCAAATCGGCCACAGCGACAAACATCGAAAGGCAGACGCAAGTCAAACACAAATGACGCAGGCCAAACGGCATGGGAGCGACTCCTAGTATTTTCGCAAATCCCTGCTTTGCCTTTCGTCCCGAGGGAGACGATGAAAACAGTATCTGCATATGCGGGACGCAACCGGGGTCGCGTTGGGATGGGATGGGGTGTTATCGCGTTGTTCGCAATAACCCTTCTAGCATAACTCCCACCATCTATGGGGTCAACGACAGCATAGAGCCAGGTAAAAGGGCGAGAATCCCGGAATCCTTTGCGTTTTGTGACGCGAAATGCGCTTGTTGGGCCCGTTTACACCAAGGGAGCAATTGGAATCGCCTCACGGAAAGCCAATTAAATCTACAGGAGGCGTTGCTCAGCGTTTGGTGTAGCGCGAAGACCGATTTTTGAACCACGAAGACCACGCCGATTTCTTGAACCACGAAGAATATTTTGAACCACGAAGACCACAGAGAGCACGAAGGAAATCAAGAGCGAATGATCCTTAGAGGAGTAGTTCATTAGCGGTCCGAATCTTTTGTCTCAATTGATTTGGTGATTGGAAATGCCTTTGTATTCCCTCTTCGTGTTCTCGGTGTCTTTCGTGGTAAAAGGGGCTTTTTGAACCACACTGACCACGCCGATTTTTGAACCACGAAGACCACAGAGAGCACGAAGGAAATAAAGGGCGAATGATCTTTAGAGGAGTAATTCACTCGCGGTCGAATCTCATGGCTCAATTGATTTGGTGATTGGAAATACCTTTGCATTCCCTCTTCGTGTTCTCGGTGTCCTTCGTGGTAAAAGGGGCTTTTTGAACCACACTGACCACGCCGATTTTTGAACCACGAAGACCACCGAGAGCACGAAGGAAATCAAGGGCAAATGATCCTTAGAGGAGTAGTTCACTCGCGGTCGAATCTCATGGCTCAATTGACTTGGTGATTGGAAATACCTTTGTATTCCCTCTTCGTGTTCTCGGTGTCCTTCGTGGTAAAAGGGGCTTTTTGAACCACACTGACCACGCCGATTTTTGAACCACGAAGACCACAGAGAGCACGAAGGAAATCAAGGGCGAATGATCCTTAGAGGAATAGTTCACTAGCGGTCAGAATCTCATGGCTCAATTGATTTGGTGATTGGAAATACCTTTGCATTCCCTCTTCGTGGTAAAACGCATTTTATGAGGCTTGTGATAATTTCAATGCCTTGTGACATGCCGACCATTCCGGTGTTCGAGTGTTTGGCTTGGTCGCATGCTAAAAATTCGAAAATGAAATACCATCGCAAATTGCGTGAAGAATGCATGATATCGATGCTGAACTATCTGCTCCTTCGCAAATTTTCGCTACAACATCGGCTTGTGATAGGACCACCTATTAGATTCATTGAGGCGATTGAACCAAATGATTTCAACATCCATCATGCGAAATACTAATCTGCGTAGAAAAGGGGCCATGCTTTGCTTGGCCTTTCTGTTTGGCAATGTCGACGCGACTTCGTTTTGCCAAGGGCAAGAAGCTGGAGCGGCCGCGTCGGTAAAATCCCCGATTCGACTTCCAGGTCTTCAAAGCAATGGCCAGACGCTATTGCCCAATGGCTGGTCGCTGCGGCCTGCTGGAGTCCAAGTCGATATGGGAGATTTCCCTGCTCACATGGAGATCTCTCCCGATGGCAAATTTGTTGCCATTCAGCACTCGGGTTGGGGGACGCATGAAGTGCGTATCGTGGACCTGAGTTCGAACAAGATCGTTTCATCGGTAACGATCGACCAGACGTTTCGAGGGATGTGTTTTTCGAAGGATGGTTCGCGGTTGTATTTGAGCGGCGCCGAAGACGAATGCGTATATGTTTACGATCATCGAGCGGGCTATCTGACTTTGCGCTATAACTTGCAGCTCGTTGATGTGCGTGAAAAGTTCGTGGTGTCTGGTTTGACGGAGACCGACGCTGGTGACAAACTGATCGTATGCGGGATGTTAGGAGATGAGCTTGGCGTCGTGGACATGACCAAGCTGCCAGCCCCCAGTGCGGCTGGGATCGTAACAGCTCCCATCACACGAATTACGCTACCTACGGGTAGTTTCCCTTACGACGTGGTCGTCTCGCCTGACCAAACGTATGCAGTTGTCAGCTTGTGGGCTCAATCGTCAGTTGCTGTCATCGATTTGAAAACCTTGGTGGTCGCAAAGCAATGGACAGTACGAAGTCACCCGACCGAGATGCTATTCCTCGACAAAGGTGAAACGCTGTTGGTTGGATGTTCGGACGATAATTCCGTCGTCATGCTTGAGACACGTACCGGTACAGCAAAAGAAGTGATCCGGACATCACTATACGCAACGACACAGAACGGTAGCACGCCAAACAGCCTCTCGGTCTCGCCCGATGAAAATGTTCTCATCGTTGCGAATGCGGACAATAACAATGTCGCTATGTTTGATATCCGTGAACGCGGCAAAGCAAAATCGCTGGGCTTTATTCCGGTGGGATGGTACCCGACGAGCGTTCGTTTTGCAGTAGAAGGCACGAAGTTGTTGGTAACCAACGGCAAGGGACTCGCATCGCGTGACAATGCAAAGGGGCCTAATCCGCTTCGCGAAGCTGCCAAATCTGTTCGTGAGTACATCGGTGGACTTTTTCGTGGCACGCTCAGTGTTATTCCAGCGCCTTCGCCAAAGCAGATGGTTGATTTCACTCGCGATGCGTATGCCGTTTCACCATTGACGAAAGATCTGCAACCCAACCTGAGCGAGCTTGCCAAGGATTCTGCGATTCCAGGTAAAGTGGGCGATCCTTCGCCGATTAAACACTGCTTTTACATCATCAAGGAGAACCGTACGTACGATCAAGTGTTCGGTGACATTCCCAAAGGGAACGGCGACAAGAACCTTTGTATTTTCCCAGAGAACGTGACACCCAACCACCATGCTCTGGTGAACGAGTTTGTTTTGCTGGACAATTTCTATGTTGAAAGCGAAGTGAGCGCCGACGGGCATGAATGGTCTATGGCTGCGTATGCAACCGATTTCGTGGAGCGCGTATGGCCTCTGAACTACCGCGGCGGGAAAGGCAAGATTGGCTACACCTCCGAAGGTGGATACCAGATCGCTGTACCGTCAAGTGGATACATTTGGGACAAATGCAAAAGTCGGGGCGTAAGCTATTTTAGCTTTGGTGAATTTATTCAGAACAACGCAAAGCTAGGGATGCCTGGGACAGCTCGCGTCGAAGCCCTCGAAGGGCACTTTGACCCCATGTATCGATCCTATGATTTGGATGTTCTCGATATCGATCGCGCGAAGCGGTTCGCGGAACGATTGGCTGAGTTTGACAAGGATGATAACTTGCCACAGTTTATTGTCTTGCGGATAGGCAATGACCATACGAGCGGAACTCGCGTTGGCAAGAAGACGCCAACCGCGATGGTAGCTGATAATGATTTGGCACTCGGTCAAATTGTGGAGACGATTTCCAAGAGTCGCTATTGGTCTGAGTCTGCGATTTTTGTCGTCGAAGACGATGCTCAAAATGGTTCGGATCACGTCGACGC
>CAIXME010000380.1 GCA_903920425.1 uncultured Pirellula sp.
AACGATGTTTACGCTGGGAACAGCGGCTCCAGACAAAGCGACGAAGCCATTCACACTGATGCCATCCCACTGCGCAAATTGCAAACTGGAAAGCATCTGAGCATTCGTGGTTCCAGATGGCAATCCATTTACATCGACCGCAACGCCATTCAGACCCAAGCTATAGTTCGTGTAGTTGGCATAGGTTGAATTTTGACCAGGTAAAAGAGCGCTCTTATCGGTAGCCAGTCCCGCAAGAGCACTGGCTCCGGCTGCTCCCTTGTAAAACAAACCGCGCGATGCGATCGTTGCAGATGGAGGAGGCAATGGAACGCCACAGGTTTGAGTTGTATCTACTCGCCAGCCTGTCGCGCCGATCGAGTCGTCGCTTACCATCCGTAGCCGCAACTGGACATTCTTTCCAATCGCGCTAGCTGGGAACTCGGCAATCGTATCAATATACCCTCCTGAACTACCGGTCCAGGCTGGCCTACCAGCGAGAGCACTGACGGCGGTGGAATCGATGGACCCGTTGTATCCCCCGGACTTGAAACTGCCTCCCGCAGTCAACAAATCCGTAAATGCGCCACCATTGATCGATATCTCAATAACCCCGCCATCAAAATCGGGTTCCAGGTTGTAACTGTTTCTGAATTTGAACTGATTATTCGCCTGTGTCACCGCGATGACGGGCGTGGTGAGTTGGCTATCGCTTGTGTTCCCAGGGTTGGAAACGAAAAGATTATTGGGTGCACTGGAACTGCTCGTGTTCGAGGAAACCCAGTTGGCAGGCAACGCACCGGTTGCAGACGTCGCCCAACCAGCAGGCAACGCGGGTACGGTGACGCTATCGAAATCCTGATAGGCAGCGCAAGCCGTCAGCCCTTCAACAAACAATTGAAAACTCTCGCGAACCTGCAAACCAGCCCCATCGGTAACGCTGATTGTGACCGATGTTGTTCCAAACTGGCCCAATGCAGGTGTCAACGCGATGGTTCGATTCGCACCGGAACCACCCAAAACAATGCGAGAATTGGGCAGCAACGTGGTGTTAGATGATGCGGCTGTCACGACGAGATTTGCAGCCGACGTCTGTGTATCGCCGATCGTAAACGGAATGACTCCGGTAGAAGTACTTGAGTCGATAAGCCGATTCAGCACACTCGTAATAGTTGGCGGCGTATTGGTGCCACCGTTGATTCGAAAATTTGCATTCGAGATATCAAAGTAAATGTTGTCTGCCGCTTCGACTTTGATCCTTGCGGTCGTGGTTGTAATATCTGGGACAGTGATGCTTTCGGTCCCGTCATTGGGCGTATTGGATGCCAAAAGAATGGTGAAAGTTTGACCACCGTCTGTGGAGAGCCAAAGGTTTACGTTTGCAGTGCTGATAGGCGCAGCAGTCGTACCAGCTACGTTCCAAGTCACCGCTTGCGTTGAATTTCCGGTCCATGTCACCGAAGTATTTGGCGAGGTAACGGCAAAGGCGGCTCCGGTATTCACAACCGATAATTGCGCATCGTCTGTGTTCACACCGCCACCACCGCTTCGATTATCGCGCACCGTCGCTCTAAAGTTAAGCGTTCGGGTTGTCGTTGGGAGTTTCTCACCCGTTGCTGTGGTGTTGTTCAATAGATTGGATAGCCGGGGTACGATTCTCTCAGGGTTGATCGTGGGATTGAACGAACGGATAATGGGACTCGAGCCATTGTCGGCTGCCGTTACCACTTGCGCTGCACCTAAGTCGCGTTGCTCCCAATTGTAGGTCAGGACATCACCGGAATTGACATCGGCACCGGCGGCATTCAACGCAAAGGGCGTATTTGCAGGAATGGTGAAATCGGGGCCAGCGTTGACTCTAGGAACACTGTTTCCGGTAATGGAAATACCAGCCGCTGCGTTCCCGGCACCCGTTGTCGTATAGTTGGTTATCTCGTCGAAGCTAACGGAATGAAAGTAGGGGTCACTATTGGCTTGCAAATTATCCACCCCGCAAATCCCTGCATACGCTTGGATGGTGGAGCCGCTACCTGGCTCATACGCCGTTCCGCCGTTTCGATTGCCTCCGGAACAACTGCCTGTTACCCCATTGAACGTGTGGTTTCCCCCGAATTGGTGCCCCATTTCATGCGCTACGTAATCCACATAGAAAGCATCTCCAACGGGAGATCCTAAACCTGTCTCTCCTCTTGCTTTCTGTCCTGTGACACCGACCACACCAAGCCCTGCTAAACCGCCCCCGTCGGTCGAAAAGACGTGTCCTAAGTCGTAATTTGCGTTTCCAATCACAGTATCAATGTTGCTTTGATTCTGTGTTAGCAAACTGGATGCGTCCCCGTTCGTATACGGATCCGTTGACGAATTGGTATAAACAAGCGAACTATTGTTCGCAACCAACACGAGCCTGACACTTAATTCATTCTCGTAGATTCCCGTCACACGATTGATTGC
>CAIXME010000381.1 GCA_903920425.1 uncultured Pirellula sp.
CGCCGGAGCCGGTCAAAATCACGGCACGCACGGATTGCTCACGATGAAAATCGCCAAACGCCTCGATCAGCTGCCTGATCAGTTCGCGAGACAGCGCATTGTGCGTGTTTGGTCGGTCGATGACGATGGTACCGCTCGGCGCGACCTTTCGGGTCTTTATCATAAATCACTATCCACTAAACGGCGGATTCGGCTGGAATCTCGTATCCCTTGCGGTATTCACGAGTCAGCATCGCATCGGCCTTTGCGTTGTTGACGAAGGTTTCTGAGACAGGGTTAAAGTCCAATCTTGGGCCCACTTGAACTTGGTACCCTTCTACACGATTCGCCTTGAGATGCTCGGCCGTACGATTCCAGGTCGCTTTCAAATCTTCTGGGCCTCGTACATCGGCTAGTTTAGCTTCGACATCGGCTGCATCGACTGGGCTACCCAGTCGGAGCGATATGTTTGCCAAATGACACAGCGCGCTCGACAAGTGCCCTTGCTCGACGTCCGCATGGAGCACTTTGTGGTCTCGTTTGCGAACTGCTTCTTGGAAGTTGCGATAGTGGTATCCATCTCCCCCTCCTTTGAATTGCTTGATTGCTTTTCCTTCGAGGTCAAACGCGGTCCCTGAGTCATAGGAAGTCATGACGAGGTAGCCTTGCGTTCCTTCTACGATGATCCCTACCGAGGCAGCCTTGAAGGGATCCGTCGGCAACCCACGCACTTCGAACACGAGCTGCCGAGTTCCGTAGTCATGTACCGCAATCTGAGTATTCGCGGTCTCTCCTGCATCTTCGTAACCGAAACGCCCACCCAACGAAAACGTTCGCTCGCAAAGACGATTTTCATTTAATGCCCAACGGCATAAATCCATTTGGTGGATACCTTGGTTGCCGAGGTCACCATTTCCGTAAGCCCATTGCCAGTGCCAATCGTAGTGGAACTTTTTTCGAGTGACGGGCAAGATCGGTGCAGGTCCGGACCAAAGATCATAATCGACCGCCGAGGGAACTTCGTAATTACCCTTTGGGCCAATCGAATCACGACGCTTGTAACAGAGTCCTCGTGCTATCTTGACTTCACCAAGCCCGCCACCATGGATGAACTCCATCGCTTCGCGCATGCCAGGGTTGGATCGACTTTGAGTTCCCGTCTGCACGATTCGGTTGTGCTTGCGTGCTACTTGAACAAGCCGTCGTCCTTCGAGAACGTTGTGCGAAACGGGCTTTTCAACATACACATCTTTACCAGCTTGGACGGCCCAGATAGCTCCCAGTGCGTGCCAGTGGTTTGGAGTCGCGATACTGACCGCATCAATGGACGGATCGTCCAGCAACCGTCGCACATCCTTGACCCAAACAGGTTTCTTTCCTCCTTGCTTTTCTTCTGTTGCCTCACACGATCGCTGTCCTGCGGATTCATCGCAATCGCAAATGTGGGTAACCTGCGTTCCCGGTTTGCCGGCGAATCCATCGATGTGCGATTGCCCGCGTCCACCCGCTCCGATGACAGCGATTCGCAATGTATCGTTCGGTCCAATTTTCGGAGACAATCCATCATCATCGGCCCTGGCCTCGCTTGCGAAGCTGGATTGAACAGCCATCGCAGCAGCTGTCGCAAACATACTTTGTTCTAGAAATTGGCGTCTTGTCGTTCGATTCATGACAAACCTCAAACGTGGGAGGAAGGATTCTCGGGCGGGAGTGAAATGGAGTCGCTCATATTACACGCTGCGCTCCAACAAAACCATCCGCGCAAAACGGTCGTTCCGATTTTGCCCAGCAATCCAGCGAGTGCATTCCCACGCCATTGAGAAAGGGAGAAATGATTTTCTGATGAATCAACCTTTCCATTCGTGGAAACCTTACCTATAGTTCAACTGTGCGAACCGGAAACAGTTCGCATCAATTGCCCCCGGTCGTTTTTCCGGCTGAGGGACCATCATTATGCGTTGGCCTAAATCACCAAAGGCGAGTGCAGTAGCACGCCTGATTTGCGCCAGTCTCGCAGCGGCTCCGTGTCGTGCCGCCTGACGGTCGGGGGAAAAAACAAGCGCTGGCCGGTGGTTCTGCCATCGGCCAGCTTTGTTTCTCTAGCGATGATTCCATACGCGGAATCTCTACATAAGCTTGCCACTCGCTTGAGCCTCTCTGGCACATGCTTTTTGAAGTTGCTTTATTTGTAGTTCGGGCTGCAGGCCCGACACATCCTCTGCCCGTGCCATGAAGCGCCGGACCGCCCAGTTCCAAGGGTATCAGGCCCGAAGGGCTTCTCTGTGTCTCTGTGTGAGGCATCGATCCTGAACGCAAAGATCTAAAACCAATGCATTCTCGAGGGGCAAAGATTCCCTCACCAACGCGTCGGGTTGTGATTACATCGTTGCCTTGTGGCAAACCAATCCAATCGCACATTGCGCATCTACAAAAAAACACCGGCGCGAAACATGGTTCTGCACCGGTGTCTTTGGGATTACAGCCTGTCCATCCATTGCGATCGACAGTGTTCAGCGGGTGTGCCCCTCGCCTCTAGATCTTGATTTCGACCAAGTTTGGCTCTGCCGACTCCGCTGCCATCTTTCGGATGTCTTCGGTGATTCGCATGGAGCAGTACTTTGGACCGCACATGCTGCAAAAGTGAGCGCTTTTGAACGTATCTTGCGGCAACGTTTCATCATGAAAAGACTTGGCGGTTTCTGGGTCGAGGGACAGTCGGAATTGCTCGTTCCAATCGAACGCGAACCGCGCCTTGGACAATGCATTGTCCCGATCTTGCGAACCGGGACGCTTGCGGGCAACGTCGGCTGCGTGAGCTGCGATCTTGTAAGCGATAACGCCTTGCTTGACGTCTTCACGATTAGGCAATCCCAAGTGTTCCTTGGGGGTTACGTAGCACAACATGGCCGCTCCGCTCCAACCGGCGAGAGCTGCACCGATGGCGCTAGTGATATGATCGTAGCCTGGTGCCACGTCGGTAACCAATGGGCCAAGAACGTAAAACGGCGCACCGTGGCAGACTTCGATCTGCTTTTTGATGTTCATGTCGATCTGGTCCATTGGGATGTGACCAGGTCCTTCTACCATGACTTGCGTTCCTCGAGCCCAACCTCGCTTGCACAACCCACCGAGCACATCGAGCTCCGCAAACTGCGCTGCGTCGCTGGCGTCCGCGATCGATCCGGGGCGAAGCCCATCGCCCAGGCTCCACGTTACGTCATATTGCTTCATGATGTCGCAGAGATCTTCGAACGCTTCGTAAAGCGGATTCTGTTTGCGATGGACCATCATCCACTTGGCAATGAGCGAGCCACCACGGCTGACGATGCCCGTTACCCGAGATGTCGTCAAATGCAGATGCTCCAACAGCACTCCGCAATGGATCGTCATGTAGTCGACCCCTTGCTTGGCTTGGTGTTCCACCATGTCGAGGAAATGCTGGGCACGCATATCTTCGATATTGCCACCCAATTCTTCCAGCATTTGGTAGATGGGCACCGTTCCAATGGGAACCGGCGACGCTTCGATGATCTTGGCGCGGATGTTGTCGATATCTTTGCCCGTAGACAAATCCATTACCGTATCCGCCCCGTAATGGACCGACACGTGTAGCTTTTCGAGCTCTTCGTCGACGTTGCTTGTGACCGCCGAATTGCCAATGTTCGCGTTGATTTTGCACTTGGCTGCGATACCAATGCACATCGGCTCCAAACGCCCCTTGAGGTGGACCTTGTTGGCCGGAATAACCATTCGCCCAGCCGCGACTTCGTCTCGGATCAACTCGGGAGTTAAGTACTCTCGTTTGGCGACAAACTCCATTTCGGGGGTAATGTTTCCTGCCAGGGCTTCGGTATATTGCGTGCTCACGAGCTTAAGACTCCGTTGGTTTTCTTCAAAAAATAAGGTTCAGCGAGTCAAAACTCGCTGAGCAATGCAGCCTGCGGTTCGGCCGAACGACTCAGTTTATCGCCCAAATACGCAGCGGGGAACCGGAAAACAGGCTTGATGAATTAGTTAACCGCAAATCACTTGCGACCTAACAAGCGGTTCATATTCTTTTTGTAGGATTCCACTCCCGGCTGTCCGTAGGGGTTAATACCCATTAGGCGGCCTTCTAGAACGGTGGCCAGCATCATCATCTGAAAGAGCTGCCCCATGTGCAATTCGTCCACGCGTGGGACGTACAAATTCGTGGTCGGACGACCGTCTTCCCGCAGCGCTTGATTGGTCCCTTCAATCGCCGCGTTCATTACTTCAGGCAGCGTTTTATCAGCGATTTCGTTGAGCGAGTCGGCGTCGTTCTCCCGGCGACCAATGGCCAGAGCATCGAACCGATGCTCTTCAACGATGATGTTATTGAACACCTTGTCGCGCATCCCTTGTTGGTGTTCTTGGTGTCGCGAGTGCAGGTCGCGAGTATTGACGGTGGTTAACGGGGTAAAGCCCATCAGTTCCTTCCCCAGACTTTCAGCTGACAATTGGTCGTACCAAAGACCAAAACCTTCCAGTGCCTTGCTCCAAACGCTCATAACTCGAATGTGCAGACCGCGGTGCTTTTCCAAAAGATGATTCGCGGCGACGTATTGCAAAACGACATTGTCCTCCGGTTTGGCCGTCGCGAAATGCTCGGTCATCGCCATCGCCCCTTGCAGCAATTCGATAACATTGACCCCCAACATCGCAGCAGGGACCAGCCCCACAGCCGACAAGACAGAGAATCGACCTCCCACGCCATCTGGGACTGGATAGACGTCCGTAACCCCCATTTCGCTGACCATTTTGTGAAGCTTGCCTCCAATGCCCGTGACGGGAACCAAAAGCTCCACCAATTTCTTGCGGTCATGGTCCGTACTCGTTTCCAGCACGGACAGGAACTGGCGAAAAGCAGCTGCGGTCTCCAACGTGCCACCGCTCTTGCTGATTACAACCAGCGCCCATCGCTCCAATTCCGTGGTGGCTACTTGTTGCTTGTGCGCCCCCAGCAAATGCAACAACGCTTGCGATGCATCGTTGTCGACATTGTTCCCCTCGAAATACATTCGTGGTTTGCTGCCTCGATCCGCACGGCTGAGTTCATTCCAATAAGGTTGGCAGCAGGACTCCAAGATCGCTCGGGCTCCCATATAGGAACCACCGATCCCAAGAACCACCACGCGATCCACGATCGTATGCAAATGCGATGCTCGCTTGAAAAGCCGTCCCAGCTCGCTGTTGTGCCTGTCGGATTCATACTCCGAGAGCAACCGATTGGGCATCATCACAAACCCAGCGTCCAACGGCTCCATCGTGGCCGGAATCGCTTGCTTTCCAGCTAGCATTTCCAACTCCGTGGACATCATCGCGTCGCGGATCTCTGCCAGCTTTGGCAGCAATTCCTTGATTTGTCCCGCATCGATTCCAAACTGCGGCAGCATGGCTCCTGAAGCATCAAATCGGAGCGGTTGCATAGTGTTGCGTCTCAGTTTCATGGTAGTTTCGGAGAGTTTGGAGGAATGTGTTTTTGCAGACAACCCAATTGGCAGCAAGCTAGCTAAGAATAACGCCCCGCCAACAGTTAGAACATGGGATTTTGCTCTGGACCCTACATAATAGAAATGCATACCATCGACAGCATTCGGTCCCTTACTCCAATGATCCAGGAATTTCTCTGATGCAGCCAACGAAAGTCAAGCTGGCGCTGATGTCCTCGCAACTGAGTTGGGGAGGCGGTGAGCAATTTTTATGGTCACTGGGCAATGGCATGCTGGAACGCGGGCATTCGGTCCTCTGGATTTGCGACCAATCTAGCCCGCTTCACGAGCGAATACAACAAAAGGGCCTCGACTGCTGCAGCCTGCCCGGTCGCACCCCAAAACCCAGAGATCTACTGGCCCTGCGCCGTATGTGTACCAAACAAGGGACCCAACTGCTGCATGCTAACGACAGCCATGCGCTTACCTGGGGCTCGCTGGCAATGATGGGAAAGCTGGCGGTCAAACGGGTCGGCGTAAAGCATACCGCGTTTCCAATCCGCTCATCGGTTCGATACAACTGGATGCTCGATGCATTGGTTTGTGTTTCGAACGCAGTCAAAGAAGTCTGCATGGATTCGGGGATATCGACCAAGAAGTTGCACGTCATCCACGGCGGTGTCCAGCCGCCGAACCTCAACCGAGGCCTCGAACGACTTTGGGCCTGCGAAACACTCGGAATTCAACACGATACGCCCCTGTTTTGCGCTGTCGGAAGCTTGATCCCATGCAAAGCGTATGATCGACTAATCGAAGCGGCATACCACCTGCGCTGGCACATGCCTGATTTCTGCATTGTGCTATGCGGCGAAGGCAAATCTCGCCCCGATCTTGAAAAGCAAATTCGGAAATACTCGCTTCAAAAACATGTCCGACTACTAGGCTTCCAAAGCGAACCAGAGCGATGGATCTGCGCCGCGGATGCATTCGTTCACCCAACACAAAACGAAGGTCTATCGCTGGTAACCATCCAATCGCAAATGATCGGCACGCCTGTGATTGCAACCGAAGTGGGTGGACTCAAAGAAGTTCTACGCACTCCGCATGAAACGCAACCTCTCGGCTGGATTCTCCAAGGCAGTGACCCGGCCAATCTAGCTGAAACGATGATCCGCTCCTTGCAAAACACAAACGAACGACACCAAATGATTTCGGCTGCGAAAAAGTCAGCGTTGGAACGCTTTCATTTAGACAGAATGATCGACAAATTCGAACAGTTTTATCTCGCGATGGTAGATCCTCTTCGCAACTTGAGTTCTCCAGTCGAGGACTCCGTGAAAGCCTATCGCCTCGCGAGTTAGGTTTGTAACGCCAATGCCACAAATTTTCACCCGCGAGGCATCGGCAGAACGATAACGAATCCTATGGTAAATTTAGGCAGCAAAAGATGGCTGCCTCACGGTTGAGTCAAACTGAGAAGTAACGGAGTACATTTTCGATGAAGCGATTTGGACGCACTTGGTTTCGGACGGTCGTTTACTCCGCATGTTTCGCTGCAGTCTCAGCTAGCATTGTTCAAGCTCAACAACCTCCACAACAGCAACCTCCGGCAGCCCCCTCTCCCTCGCTGACCGAACCTGTTTTTCGAGTATCGAAGAACGAACCTTCTGTTCCTGCCGGCGTAGCGCATCCGCTCGATCCAGCAATCCAACTAGCTCACCAGAGCCTCGCTCTGATCCGTAACGACCTCAAGGATTACACTGCCGTCCTTGTAAAGCGAGAACGGATCGGCGAAGAACTCGGTGATCAAGAGTTCATGTTCGTGAAGATCCGCAATCGAAAAGTTCAAAACAATCAGATTGTGGTTCCATTCAGCGTGTACGTCGCGTTCCTAAAGCCAGCGGCTGTCAAAGGACGTGAAGTGCTCTACGTGGAAAACCAAAACCACGGCAAACTCTTCGCTCACGAAGGTGGAATGAAGCGAATGCTAGGAACGCACTCGCTACCGCCAGACGGATACTTGGCGATGGCTGGAAATCGATACCCGCTCACCGACATCGGTATCGAGAACCTCGTGATCAAATTGATCGAACGCGGCGAAAAAGACAAACGGCACGGCTCCTGCAACGTGGAACTGATTCCAGGTGGCAAAGTGGGTGGTCGCAATTGCTCAATCCTGCAAGTAACGCACCCGATCCAACAACCTCATTACGAATTCAACATCGCCCAGATCTTCATGGACGATGAATGGAAGATCCCAGTTCGCTACGCAGCATACAGCTGGCCTAAGACAGCCGGCGGGCAACCTGAGGTTATCGAAGAGTACACCTACCAAAACTTGAAGTTCAATGTCGGGCTCACCGACGCAGACTTCGACGTGAAGCATAAAGACTACAACTTCCACGGCAAATAGGCTGTAACTGAAACTCGCGACCGAGCCGTCCAGACGCTCGCTCGCATCTGAAAACGAAATCGCCCAAGCATATTGCTTGGGCGATTTTTCATTTACAACGCGTTGCGTTATCGACTACTTCGAACAGCAACTCGAGCTGCACACAGTGCTGCATGCACAACTGCCGCCCGTATCACATGCACAACCGCTTGCATCGCAAACGCAATCCACGCAAGCACACGCATCGCCGCAGCAAGAACAAGGGCTAGATTTCGCCGGCCCCTGGAAAGCTGCGAGAGCAAACGGCGTGGCTGCAACGCCACAAGCAACGACGAACACCAATAGAATTTTCTTGATCATCTTGAATTCTCCAAACTGAAATGTGAAATAAAAAACACGATTCAGCTTGGAGCTCATTTTTGCCAAACACATAAAGACGCTTGCCTTTGATTGTGATGGATCGGTGGTCGATCGAACACGCTCAAAGGGGAAATGGTGGTCTTTGGCGACGGAGCCAAGAAGGCAATCGGTTCAAAAGAAGCAGCGATTTCGACGTGCAACTTCGAATTCGCGACAACGATCGCACCCGAGTCGGCCCGCGCTGAACAATCGCATGACCTCTTACAGCCATCATGCTGCCTATCCTCGCAGCACGTTTTTTCTGCCGGTGCCGCAGATTTGCGACAACAGGAATGCTGCTCAATAGTCGCTGTGGAGCAGTCTTGAACAGAAACTTCACCAACACAACAACATCGCGGGAACGCGTGCAGAGGCAGCACGAGCGTCAAGCATGTGACAACTACGGTGAAAATGCGAAGTGCGTTCATACGACCAGTGTATTCGCGTTAGCATTGAAAGTCAATTTCGATGGCACCTCACCAGCCATTGATCGACCTGTCGTTTTAACAAGCTTGCCACAATGCAACTATCACAACCCGACGCGTGAGCGAAGGATCCCACTACGGCTAACATGCAATGATCAAGAGTTTTCACAAGGAGACACCAAGGCACAGAGATTTCTGGAATCGGTTTCTGTCCGCAACTCAACTTAACTTAACTCTTCTCTGTGTCTCTGTGGTGAGCAATCAGCCCTGAACACGCCCCGACGCCCACACAATGCAACAACAAGCCGACATGCTACAGCGCTTCCTTAAACCTACTTTAACGCTAAGCGATTAGAGCAAAAGTTCGCCACACGCCACCGTCAACTTGCTCAATAAGTCGGACATCCCGTATCGAGGTTCCGAACGGCTGGATGGATTGTTGGATCTCAGAGAAGATACAGTCCGTGCAAATGCCGTTTCGCGGATGAATGATCGTTACATGTGGTTCGAGGTTACGTGCATTTTCCGACAGCAACTGTCGCCTCAACTTACGGAACGAATCTAACCCGTCCAAAATCGGCAAGTACACAAAGTTGCCATCCCTGACCGGTGCCCCAAACGCAAAGTGGATTTCGAATGGGCAGAGAGATTTCATCTTGACCTGAAGTCCATCCCAGTCCGAAATTTCATCCTCGCGACAAAGCGTCAGATGGGCGGGGATCAGCCTCGCTTGCTCTGGATTCCACCGGTTACGCATGGACTCAACTGCTGGTACTCCAGCAAGAAACAGGCTAGCCTGACGTCGAGTTACCATGGCAAATGTATCCTTGAACAGTTGAAAACACGAACCACAGTGCAGTCCGCCGTGTAGCATACGGCCAGCCCCCAAGTGGCCGACGATTGGAATAGGTGAACTGCGATAAATCTTTTCGGACACATGATGACAGTCTGGATTCCATGGATTGTTTTGTTATGACAGCCATCCGCTGTTCCGAATCATTCTCCATGAACATTTTCGAATTTCGCCTCTCAGTGAGTTCAGCCCTCAAACCGGCTCATAACCACCGCACAGATCGCCAGTTTGCAATGTAACCGGAAATAATGTCATCTCCAAGCATCTCATCCCAATGCAAGTTCACCTAAATTACTCCGTTGGTAAAAGAGTAGAGGAAAACAATTCGGCGTTTGCACAGGGTATCGGAATCGCGCAGAATAGCAAAATGGAAATAGATCTCCGTTTATAGAAGGAGTGCGTTGCCCCGAGCCGATCTGCTATCGCGATTAATGAACTTGATGTAGGAATGCGAAGACATTTCTTCGGACAAGGGAACGATTGCAGCATCGAGAGGATTCGCCCGACCGACCACTCACTTTTAATGGAAGTGACGAAATTTAGATTCACAATGAAAATCCAACTCAATCACCTAATTGATCAATACCTGACCGATGGCTGCGGACGCTGTCCTCTCGGCGGTACGCCGCAGTGCAAGGTCCGCACGTGGCCGATGGAGTTAAGGCATCTCCGAAGGATCGTTCTGGAATCCGGATTGACGGAGGAACTCAAGTGGGGCGTGCCATGCTACACATTCGAGTCGAGCAATGTTGCCGTCGTAGCCGCATTCAAGGACTACTGTTCCCTGAGCTTCTTCAAAGGTGCGTTGTTGCAGGATGCAGCAAAAATACTTTGCAAACCGGGCGAGAACACGCAATCAGCGAGGCTGATTCGATTCACTTCGGTGAATGAAGTTCTCGAGATGGAGCCTGTTTTAAAAGAGTACATCAAGGATGCTATCGACGTGGAAAGGAAGGGACTCAAAGTCGACTTCTCTGCAAAGTCAAAGCTGGAACTCCCCGAAGAACTACAACTGAAATTTGAGGAGATGCCTGAGCTAGAAGCCGCATTTATGGCTCTGACTCCTGGCAGACAACGTGGCTACTTGCTCCACTTTTCCGCAGCCAAGCAGTCCAAGACACGATCAACGAGGATTGAAAAATGCACGCAACAAATCTTGGACGGAAAAGGCTTTCACGATTAACAAACGCCTGCGCCGCCCATCACTTTAGGTTCGGTACCATGCGAGTAAACCTTCATTGACTCGGGCTGCGTTTTGGCGAGACTAAGGCAATAAAATTGCCCGCCAGAATTACCGGTGGTGTCGCTGCGCTCGACCACCGGCTACTTGCATTGTTCCCTACGGGAAAACCTTTGGAGACTTTCCTCACGGAAACACCTTCAAACTAAGGCAGATTCCATAGCCGAACTGCAATAGCTCGTCGTGCGGCCGGCGGCAGGGGCGCATCCACACCCATGATCGAACGCCATAGAATCTCGTTTAACTCAAAGTCATCAATGCGATCGTACTCGGTAAAGTCCATCTGCCTGGAGCGCTCGGCACCATACGCAAAAGGATCATTCTTTGCATTGATATCGATCTGTGCTTCGAGATGCTCATACGGTGTTAGGTCTGGGGTAGCCATGAACGCGTTGAACATCGGTTGTGCACCTGCGTCGTACTGAGAAAGTGGTTCCAAACCGAGGATCAGCTCCATTGTCCGAATGAGACTCACGGTGCTGTACTGGGTGCTGTCAACAACGCCACGCTTGGTATACGGGCTGGCTACCAAACAAACCGTCCTGTGCGCGTCGACATGGTCCGGCCCATTCTGCGCGTCATCTTCGATAACAAAGATAGCCGTCTCCGGCCAAAGCGGACTGTGACTTACCGCGTCCAATAGTTTGCCGAGTGCCAAATCGTTGCTGGCAACGCAGGCTTGTGGAGTGTGCGCTCCAGGAGTGGTCCCATCCGTATGATCCTCCCCCAAACTCATAATAATGAATCGTGGCATATCGCCGTTCTTGAGAAACTGCTGATACTCCTCGAGCATCACGTCAACCAATTCGCTATCGCGCTCTCGGCCTTTGCCCCCTTTTCCAACGCCAAAATTGGGGCACATATGCCCGATCAAACCTGGAACGCGCCCTTCCATTACAGGGTTACCATTGGAATCAGACACCCGACCGCCGTACTCTTTGTAACTGCGGTAGCTGATTCCAGCTCGTAAACACGCATCCCAAATGTACCCCGATGGTGAATTGGACAAATCTCCTTCGTCGTCATCGTCCACACCTAGTCTCTGGGAATAGGTCAGGTGCCAATCACGGGCAATGTAATCCGTGTTGTACGCCATCGTGCTCCACGGATGACCGTCCCGACTCACTTGGCCGTTGCAATACGTGTTGTCGAGCAACACGAA
>CAIXME010000382.1 GCA_903920425.1 uncultured Pirellula sp.
CGATTCACTGGTCCCTGCCGATAAAAAACTGTACGGTCTGCGAGATGTGACCGCGACGGTTCCCTCTATCCCATTGATCACCGCGAGCATCATGTCCAAGAAAATCGCGGAAACCCTCGATGCGTTAGTGCTCGATGTAAAATTCGGTAGCGGTGCATTCCTGGAAACAGAGCAGCGTGCTCAAGAACTGGCCTTGTCTCTGATGCGTGTCGGGAACGACGCTTCGGTTCAAACAAATGCCTTGATCACCGACATGACGCAACCGCTCGGTGCGATGGTTGGGAACGCATGCGAAGTTGACGAATCCATCGAAGTGCTTCAGGGGGGCGGGCCAAACGATGTCCGGGAATTGACGGTCGAACTCTGTGCTCGATTGCTGATCTGCACACAACGCGAATCCAATCTTGAGGACGCCAGAACACGTCTCAGCCGACTGCTGGACAATGGGGCAGCAATGCAGCGATTTGAGCGGATGGTTGAAGCTCAGGGTGGATCTCTAACCACACCAAGGCACCTGGGACGCGAAACGCCGTTCAACGCAACAACCTCAGGCTACCTTGGCGCAATCGATGGCCAATTGCTTGGACAAGCCATCATCGCAATGGGTGGCGGTCGAAAAATAGCCGGCGAGAAAATCGATTTTTCTGTTGGACTCAGAATGAAGACAAAGCTAGGAGAACCCGTTTCGGCAGGTCAACCAATCTTGGACGTCCTGTGCGACGATGACTTGAAAACGAATCAAGCCCTCGAACTTGTTCAGCAAGCTATCGTCATTTCACCGACACCCGTTCAGGTTGTACCTCTTTGGCGAGATTTCCCCTGACGCCAAGTACCGTTCGAAATGCTTATACCTCAACGAGCTCAATCTCTCGGCACGTGTCGATGATGCTCTGCACTTGAGACGAACTATCCGATGCACCGTGCGAGACAACGTCAAATGCGCTCGTAACGCGTCTCGCTGCGTCCACTTGCAAACTGGTCGCGTCCAAAATTTCTTGAATGTGCAGCTGGACCTGCGCAACCGATTGCTGAATGCGGTCCAAGTGCTCCTTGGTGGACACGCTGTTCTTTACGCCGGTCGCGACTCGATCCTCCGCACGCACAATCAAACCTGACACGCGTCCTGCGGCCGTGTTGGATCGCTTCGCCAACTCTTTCACTTCGACTGCAACCACGGCAAACCCAGCACCTAGTGAGCCTGCTCGCGCGGCTTCGATGGAGGCGTTGAGCGCAAGCAAGTTCGTCTGCTCAGAGATCTCTTGGATTTCTTGCAGAGCAACCGAAATCGCCGACGACTCGGAGGCTATCAAACTCATGGACTCGTCTGTTTGCTTGACAGCCTCTGTACCTGCCTTGGCCAAGTCACTCGTCTCTGCAATCGACTTCTGAACCAATTCAGACAAACGCTTGATCGATTCAATCGCCGACTCAAACGATTTCATCGATTCATCGATCGTCGTTGCAATCGATCCTTGCGAAGATACGCTCTCGGAGAGGCTTGCAGCAGCCATAGACACGTCTCTTAAACGCTTGATTTCTCTGTTTTGAATTTGCTCCCTCGAACAAACGATCTTGGCGTGTGCCCCAGCGGTCATCAGCATCTCGGCAACGTCTTTTCGTTTTGCGTAGATGAGAACCGAGACTTCGAATACCACCCAGCCAGCGTGCTCGACTGTCTTCAACAACTCAACCTGCGAAGTTCCATAGACGCTCAAAGGTAGAAAGAGCCCGCGTAGCAGATGGTCCACAGCGATGACCGACGTCGCCGTCAGCAACAGCGCCGGTCTACGGTATAGCGAGATAAACGCGAGGGTACCAAACACATGGAAGTGGGCCTCTGGTCTGCCACCTGCCACGTGAAGCCAAAGTCCACACAAAAGCGATTGCGATATGCAAACGACGTAACGTGTCCATTTCCAGTTGGGACTGATTTTCGTCAAAACGAAAGGCACGACAGACAAGGTACCACCGACAACAACACTAGCCCACACATGCAGGTGCAGGTACGACGTTGCGCCGATCCAGGTCAGGGGGGTCAAGTAGATTGCAGCGATTACCAATCCGACAAACTGGATGACAAACAAGTATCGGAATACCCGATGAGCTTCTCTGTCCACCGCATTGCAACTCTCGAGGAAATACTCTTGTTGCAACAACTTTTCGCGACCAGAAAGCGCCTTTGGACTGGTATCGAGACGATTTGGCATTTGAATTTAACTCCTGGTCCTTTACACGAATCTCGTCGTTGGCAAACGATTCGCTATCTAATCGTCGCTTGGTGACAACTACTTTGACGAATCGTACATCCGTACACAGGCGAGGGTTTTGTTGGTTTCACTGATTGAATCGATTGGATGAGAGAGTCGCTCGCAGCGCTCGGACCAACGTGACCTCGAGAAGAAGTAAGCCCACCGGTAAAGAGTTGAACTCCGCCTTTGCTAAAGGCCATGCAATGACCTGACGTATTCACCCCAAACTTTTTGAACTCAGCGCCGCTTCGATCAAAGTAGATTGATACATCCTGCATCTTTTCAGCAAGCTTGATCGAAGGAGAGTTTCGCCATGAACTTGATTCCACAGGCTGACTATCCGAGTCGGGCTGCCAAAAAACGACCACCGCTTTGCAGTCTGCGACGCCCATAACGCGAGCCAGCGAATCGAGCGACGCCAAGGTGCACGGACAACGAGGATGGGCAAACATGACTAAGGTGCAACGATCTGGGGATTGCTCCAAGGAACTATCTGACGGCCAGATCACCTCGGCGCGTCCTATATCCTCATTTTTAAAGGCATGAGCGTATACGGCGATCAGCCCAGCAATAGCGACAACGCCCCAGACTCCAACGAGCCCCAAACGCACCCAATTTCGCCTTGCCACAATCTGCTGCATCAGCCCACTCCAACCCTAACTCTCGAACTTGTAACATTCGCGTCCCGAAGGAATACTTCCCAAAAACAAGCGTTTCGCGAACTGCTCCTTCTGCCTCACGTTGCTGTCCTTGTCGATTTCGTAATATTCCTCACCTAGAATGCAGGTACAGAAGATTCCTAACGAATGTTCCGAAGGTGCCGGATTCGCGTTTTCCGCCGCACTGCAACGCGGTTTGTCATCTACAATAGGTTACGAATCCCCCCTCCGAATGCGGCATACCACCCACCCCGCGAACTGTTTTCCACAATTCCCGCCTCAAGATGCCAATTATCCAACAAAACAAAGTTATCGATTTTCTTCCGTTGCTAACGGCAACTCTGCTCGTAGCGATAACGTTGTCCATTTCGATCGGCGCTCTCGGTGCAGAGAGTGCAATCCCTACGTTCGAGGTTGAGGTCTCAGCCAGCCTGACCAAATTGGGTTGCAATTCGGGCACTTGCCACGGCAGCTTGCACGGAAAAGGAGGATTCCGTTTGAGTCTTCGTGGGCAGGACCCAGACCAAGACTACCACGCCATCGCGATCGAATTGGCCGGCAGAAGACTTGACCTACTCGCCAGCGAACAAAGCTTGCTACTCGCCAAACCTGCAGGGGATGTCGCTCATCAAGGTGGCCTGCGCATTCAAAAGGATTCACAGTATTACGCCGCTATTCGCGACTGGATTGAACATGGCGCTCAACCACCTGCGCAAACCGATGCAGAGAGCACAAACAAAAAACTGGTTTCTTTGCAGTTGTTACCGATGGAACAATGGCAATACCTGCCGGTCCACCAACAACAACTATCAGCCCAGGCAATCTGGTCGGATGGATCCCAAACCGACGTTACGAATTGGGCTCGCTACGAATGCAGCTCGCTCCATGGAGCGACCGTAAACGACAATGGACTAGTATCGGTCACCCAACCTATCGACACCACCATTTCGGCATTCTACCTAGGCCAACGCGCTTCCTCGCGGCTAGTCTTCGTACCCAATTCCGTCTCGGAACTGGTAACCAACGAAGAGGGGCATACGCCGTCGAGCACCATTGACACGCTCATTCAGAATCGACTTCGACGCCTTGGCATTTCCGCCGAGCCCGCTGCTCCGCCTGAACTCATCCTTCGGCGAATCTATCTCACCGTGTTGGGGCGATTACCACGATTGGACGAGCAGTCCCAGTTCCTTGCGGACCCTCCCCATGAGCGCATGGACAATTGCATCGAACGGGTTCTTGCTGATCCGGCTTATGCCGCCATGTGGGCTCTCAAATGGAGCGACTTGCTTCGCAACGAACCCAAAGTGATGAGCGAAGAAGGGGTCGGAAAATGGCACGACTGGCTCGCGGATGCGATCGCAGAAGACAAACCGGTTCACTCCATGGTTATGGAGATGATCACGACCATGGGCAGTACTTACGAAAACCCTGCGGCCTCGTTCCATCGGACCCACCGCGATCCCACCGGTGCAGCTGAATCCATCGGTCAAGTGTTTTTAGGGATTCGGATGCAGTGCGCAAAATGCCATAACCACCCTTTCGATGTATGGACCCAAGATGATTACTACGGCCTCGCCGCGTTCCTAAACCCGATCGAACGCAAACAAGTCGACAACATGCCTGGGGATAAGCTGGATTCACACGTTATTACAGGCGATGAGATCATCTCGATTGCCGAAAAACCAGCCGTGCTGTTCCACCCAGGCCGTTCGAAATTCATCGCTGCAAAAGGCCTCGGAGCACCGAACGTCTTTGCATCCAATGAAACCGATCGAAATCCAGAAGACAAACCACTTCAAAAGCTAGCGGAATGGATCGGCACCAACAATCGCCAGTTTGCCCGGAACACAGCCAATCGAATTTGGGCCCATCTCATGGGACGAGGAATCGTAGATCCCACAGATGATTTCCGTGGCTCGAATCCCCCCAGCAATCCCGAACTGCTTGAGTACCTGACAGACAGGCTGATCGCATACGGTTACTCCACGCGAGAGTTAACACGCGAGATTCTTCACTCGCAAGCATTCTATCGATCGAGCCTGAGCATGGCTCCCGACTCAGATCGCTACGAGACCGCCATCGCCAACTTTGCAGGCTACATGACACGACGCATGACTGCTGAAATTTTACACGACGCTATTCTCGATGTTTCGGGCAGCTCGACGCACCTGAAACGACCCAATAAAAAAGAGGATGATCAAGAAAAGTCGACGGCTCGATTTCGAGCCGTCGATTTCCCAAGCGTCCCGAAGAGAAACGTATTCCTGCGTGCCTTTGGAAAGCCTGAGCGGCTACTGGATTGCGAATGCGAACGCTCGCAGGATTTATCGCTCAGACAATCGCTTTTGTTGGTCAACGACGCCTCTATACGAGCCCAGTTACAGGACAAAAACGGAAATATTGCACGCTGGACGGCCGAATCGCAATCGATAGAAGCGGCCATGGACCGATTGTTTCGCATCGGATTGTGCCGTCCCCCCAGTCAAAGCGAATGGGACGCATTGCGATCGCATGCTCTTGGCTCTTCCGACCCCAAAGAGACGCTCGAAGACATCGCGTGGGCAGTAGTAAACAGCAAAGAGTTCCTATTTGTACGCTAAGCTTCAGAACGATTGAAAGCCAAAACCATGCATTCTTGTAACGACTTTCAACATTTCATGGCGCGTCGAAAAACGTTGCTTCGAATCGGAGCACTTGGCTTGGGCGGTGCATCGCTGTCGCCTTGGAATACGCCGCAAAACCTTTTCGCCCAATCCCATGGTGAGAACACCATTCCGGCGAAAGCCAAGCACGTTATCTTTTTGCATCAATGCGGCGGGCCGAGCCATATTGATACATTTGATATGAAGCCCAATGCTCCCGACACCATTCGCGGAGAGTTTCAGCCTATCGCTTCTTCGATTCCTGGGGTCTCCGTTTGCGAACACTTACCTAGATGGGGAAGTGGATTGCACCATTGGGCACAAGTCCGTAGCGTACGGCATCGGATGAAGAACCATAACCCCGCGGGCTACTATTGCCTGACCGGCCAGGCCCCTCCAACCGACGATATACGCCTTCGTGACACGCAGGAACTATATCCAGCGTACGGCAGCGTCGTCTCAAAAAAACTGGGACCGATGCACGCTGGTGTTCCTCCATTTGTATCCTTCCCTCACGTCGTGTCGGATGGGTCCATTACACCGGGGCAATATGCTAGTTTTCTGGGTAAAACTCACGACCCATTTTTCTTCCAAAGCGATCCCAACCAAGCCGATTTCGGCTTGCCCGAATTGACTCTACCGGGCGACATAACGCTTGATCGCCTCGAAAGCCGTAGAGCACTTTTGAAGATAATCGATGAGCAAGCGAGATTGAGTGAATCGAATTCGCAAGCCCGAGGGGCGCTTGAGTTTCAAGAACAAGCCTTCTCGATCCTGTCGTCTCCCGGGTTTCAAAAAGCATTTGATCTCAGTCAAGAGTCACCAGCCCTGAGAGATCGATACGGACGAACTACGTACGGTCAGTCATGCCTGTTGGCACGACGATTGGTCGAGACGGGTGTGCGATTTGTAAACGTCTATTTCTCTCAAGGGATCGGGGGAAACGGTTCGGATGGTTGGGATACACACCAAAAGAATTTCACCGAACTCAAAGACCGTTTGTTGCCGATAACAGACACAACCGTGCCCACATTGATCGAAGATTTGAACGAGCGTGGTTTGCTTAAAGATACGCTCGTACTGTGGATGGGCGAATTTGGACGAGGACCAAAAATCGGAGACCGCGATGGCAAAGGACGCGGCCATTGGCCCGATTGCTACACGGTGATGATGGCCGGTGGAGGCGTTACCGGGGGGGCGATCTACGGCAAAAGCGACGCA
>CAIXME010000383.1 GCA_903920425.1 uncultured Pirellula sp.
AATCATGGTCGCCACGCTGGTGAAACGGACCAGCCCATTGCGGCCTTGCTTCAAGACCTAGAACAACGCGGCATGCTCGAAAGCACACTCGTGGTTTGGGGCGGAGAGTTTGGACGTATGCCCTTTAGCGAAGGGCAAGGCAAGCCTGGTCGAAATCACAACCCCTACGGCTTTTCTATGTGGATGGCGGGTGGTGGTGTCAAAGGTGGAATCGCTTACGGTGCAACCGACGAGTTTGGATTCGCAGCCGTGGAAAACAAAGTGCACGTGCACGACCTGCATGCAACCATCCTGCACCTGATGGGGATGGATCACACCTCGCTAACCTATTTCCATCAAGGACGAGACGAACGACTCACAGACGTCTACGGAAATGTTATTCACGACATCATTGCGTAGCGGGGCGAGGAGGTTCCAAGACGGGCTCGTCCCTTCTAAAACACAGGCTCATCAGCCAGCTAGGAACTTGATTCACCGGACAGGACAAGCACGTCGGGGTCTGTTCATCGTATGGACTTGAGCCCGCTCTAGCTCAAGAACCGCAGGCTCCGATGGGAACAAGCCCATCGGGGACCAATCGCGTTGGCTTACATTTGACTTTCGAGTCTTCTCGTTTTGATGTACCAAGGTTGTTCAGACCGCCGAAAAAGGGCATTGCCATTTCGATAGGCGTGAACAATCTTGTCTATTTCTTTTCGCGAACCTTCAGCCTGGCCGCTCGTCCATTTCGCTAGTGCCAAATAATACCGAGGCCCCAAGGAAGACGTCTTTGCAGCGAGCATCGTCAGCCCTTCGATTGCCGGTTCGTATTCACCTGCAGCACATTGAGCCCGGTACAATGCAAACTTGCGATCATCTTCGAGTATCGGATCGCGTTGAGGAGCGATGGCTTGAGCCAATTGGTATGCGTCGGTGACCGCATTGGATTCCAATAGGGCTACGGCCAATTGGATTTGAAGCCGCGCATCGTCCGAGAAGACGCCGGTCAGACATTCGCGATACTGCGAGACCGCATTCCCCCACAGCCCCTGCGATTCATACTCTTTGGCTAAATTCGTCCGATTCTTGATCGTGGGCGAAGCCTCCACCAGTTGATTGAGTGTTGCAACGCGACTGCTTGGCGATGCAAATTGCCATCGCAAACCATCCCAATCCACTCGTTTCAACCGAGGGCGCATTTCTATCAAAAAGTAAGCAACCGCGCCAACAAATGGCATGGCAAAGATAATCCAAATCCAATAGTACGGTCTGCCAGTGCGCAATGCGTGCACAACAAAGTAGATATTGATCGCCATCATGAGGAAACTAAGAATGGGATAGCTTCCAACCAAGCTGATCATGTTCCATGAGGACGAAGGACCATACGGACCATGCAGCGATTCGGGATTAATGTCTTCATCCATTGCTCAGTGCTCTCGCATGGAAACTAAAAACGGGTCCGCCAACGGTTTGTTCGAATACGGCTGTCCCTCGACCCTGCGTTGAAGCTGCTAGCGCATAGCGACTCCACGTGGTTTCAGATTGGTTCAATCGGACATTATGATGAGGTGGACGAAGTCGACATGCTGGCGACCCCTTTTGATAGCGTCTGATAGATCACGCAGTAGCGCTCGGTCAAACTGATCAGCTTGCCAATCATCTCCGCATTTGCGTCCGCATCGATCTCGAAATGAAGCCTAATTGCGATCAACCCGACAGGGATGGCTTTGTCGATTCCCAACGTCCCTCGAAAATCCATATCTCCCTCGGCTCGTATTCGACAGGAGCGGACCAAGATCCCCATGTTCGTTGCGACCGCACCAAACGTGACTCCGGCGCACGCAACGAGGGAATCCAGCAAAATCTCAGCCGAGCATGCGTCCAAATCCGAACCACCTGCCGCAGGATGCAGCCCTGCCCGTACACTCCCTGAGAAGGATAAAAACTCGCAGTGTTGATTTGCAACGTCGACGGTCCCTTCGGAGCACATCGTCACCAAAGCCAATTCTGGCGAGGCTTTGTACTGTTCTTTGATCGGGGCTTGGACGGCTTTAAGTTGTTCGCTATTCATGGCTCTTGGCGTATTGTTTGTGAATTTCGTGCCCTCACCAACGGAGCTGTTGGTGTTGTCATAACTCGACACTTGAGAGCTCGTGCTCTAGTTCGCTTTAACCCTAAGCATGAGCGAGGCGGGACCGTCCCACTCTTACGCGTTAGGTTGTGATTGCATCCATGCCTTGCGGCAGACATGTTAACACAACAAGCCAACATGCGAAGCAGCAAGCCGGCCCACGCAGGCGATTGACGAGGCGTTGGTCGTGAGGTCACGCTTATGATATCGAAGAAATCGAACGACGTTGCAGGGCATCCGCATTTCAATGATTTTTCAGTAAAACCAGATCGGCATAGCTTGGGGAGACGGAGACAACGGCTTGCTCAAAAGCTAAACGAGCTAAGGCACTTGCATCCTGCGGCGGATGTTTATCATGAAGCGACCAATCGCGATTCAACGGATGAACAACTCGACCTCGCCCCCCGGAATTAAAGCGTTTTGAGATACTCCAAGAGGTCGTCTTTTTCCGACTCGGTCAAGCTAGCTGGATAGTTGTGACCATCCGCTGATTTCCCTGGCAGCGATGTGTCAAAATACCAGCGTCGCTCTGCTGGTTTCAATCGTTTGGGCAGCGAAGAGACCGTTTCGACGTGAAGACCCATTTTTTCCGAATCCAAACTCAATTGCGTACGCTTCCAAACCTCGGGCCGTTGATCGGGATGCAATAAGTGCCATAGCGTAGGCACGCTTCCGTTATGCAGATACGGAGCAGAAGCCCAAAGTCCATCCAAGGGCGGGGCGACATATCCATCTACATCTACGATCGTTTTCTGATTCTCCGCAAACCAGCTATCACCGTAGTGCTGGCGATTCAAAGGTGTCAGCGCATCAAGCCTTACTCGATCCGTGCCGATATCCTCGATCGGGATGAGCAACTCCGGATACTCTGACTGGGAGCCATAAGAACCGTGACATGACGCGCAGTTGCTTTCAAAAACGCCTCTACCTCGACTAGCTTTTTCGCTATCGATAGCTAGTGGATACTTGGGCGGACGCAGTTCCGAAATGTAGGCAAAGACCTTTTCGAAATCGCGTTCCCAAGCACGAAATTTCTCCGGACCGTTCTGTCGAATCAGCATAAACTGCATCAATCCTCGGTGCCCCTTTTCAGCGAATCCGTCAAGATA
>CAIXME010000384.1 GCA_903920425.1 uncultured Pirellula sp.
AACCTATCGAGTCACTGATCCTGAGAAGCTCACTCAGGTGCTGGACTATTCGATCGACCCCTATGGACGCTACAAAACAGACGATCCCGAAAAGCTAAAAGAGCGACTTGTTCAAGCGATCCAGGTATATGCCCACTCCCTGTCGCAAACCCGCTCGCTTGAAACGATCATGACGCAGTCATCGGAACTGAGCAGCGAGCTCCTGTCCGCAATGAGGTCTTCAGAGACGACGCAGATGCTCGGGATCGAAATTTTGGCTCTATCAATTCTCTCCGTAAAGGCTTCGCCAGAGATTGCCAAGGCGATGCAAGCTGACACCCGTGAGAAGCTCTTGACTCGGGCCGATGAGTCACTGTCTGCGCGTCGCAACGCTGCAATCGAACTTGAACGCCTGATCAAAGAGAATGAATTGCGTACCGAGCGAATCGTTGAGGAGAAGCGTCGTGAAGTGCGACAAGCACAAATGCAAGCGGACGTAGCCATTGAAACGCAACGAGCTGAATTGGTGGAGCAGCAGGTGGCAAACAATCGCAAGTTAGCTCAAGTTCAAGCAGAAACTTTGCGAGAAACGCTAGACGCTATGAAAGGGACAGACTGGAAAACTCTCATGGCCGCAACAGGCGGTCAAGATTCTAAGAATTTGATCGCGATCGCGTTCAATCAGATCGCAGAGAATGCCCAGAACATTGGACGGCTCGATATTACACCTGATCTACTCAATGCTCTCATCGATTCACCAAAGAAAAAGTAGCTCATGTATCGTCCCGCAATCGCGATCGTCACCGCAACGACCCGGATGCAAGGGTTGTTGATGCGCTGGGGTACTAAAGGTGCCGCTCGTTTTCGCTTGAATCAAGCTTTGTTGCACCAGTCCAAAACACTCACTACCAAAAGTACTTTGACAATCGGTGAGACGGCTACAACGGAACATGAACAATCGAATGACGCAACATTTGCGGAGTACGAGCGTGAAGACCTCGCATATCAAGATTCCATCGATAAAATCCGCCGCGAAGTTGATTTAGGTTATCCAGTTACTATCGTCCAAAGACAACACATCCCTAACTTTGACTTTAGCAGCGTTATCGTCGTCATCGTCGTTGGGCAGGATGGATTGGTGGCAAATGTCGCCAAGTACGCGCGTGGACTACCAATCATCGGCATCAATCCAGATCCGAGCCGCATCGATGGAATACTAGTCCCATTCCAATCGAACCAAGTGCGAGTCGTCCTGCAGCGCGTGCTGAAGGATTCGGCATCGGTACGCGACGTGACGCTCGCGAGAGCATCGATGAACGACGGCCAAACGATGTTGGCCTTCAATGATTTCTTTATCGGACGTCGTTCGCATGCTTCGGCACGATACACGCTGCAAGTCGGCGACGAATCCGAATCGCAGTCGTCGAGTGGGGTGATCGTCGCCACGGGCGCAGGGTCCACTGGCTGGTTGTCCAGCGTTTTCAATATGGCTCGCGGTGTTAGTCAATGGATCGGCGGCCAGACCGAGCAGGCTCCAGCGTTGCATTGGGACGATCGGCGATTGATATGGATCGTCAGGGAACCGTTTCAAAGCAAACATTCGAGCATACAGCATATAGCGGGGGCCATAGATGAGACGGAATCGCTCTCGCTTTCCAGTCTGATGCCCGATACGGGTGTCGTCTTCTCAGATGGTATTGAAAGCGACTTTATGGAATTCAACAGCGGCTCAACTCTTCGAGTTCACGTTGCAAAGGAAGTCGCCAGGCTGGTCGTTCCCTAGCCTGCTTGCCAAGTGCTGGGAATCTCTGCGGATACGAGCCGGATGGCCTGAACGCGGCATCATGCTAACCACTATTGAATTGGCCGAGGACGCCGCGCCTTACTTTTCAGGATAACCCGCACAGTCTGCCTAAACGTACGGTCGAATGACTAAAAGTTGCGGCACAAATGGGAACCGCACAAGGCCTCATCCTAGGCTTGTCCACGCCGGTTCCCGACCACATCAGGGGAACGTATGCTTTCACTTATCCCAATTTGAATGACTACCCAAACACGCTTCCTCGGAAATCCATCAGGAGTCGGGACTGCTTTTCGCGGACCGACCGATACAGACGGAGTACCTGAATCGATTGCAGGTTACACCGTTTTGCGCTGCATTGGTCAAGGAGGAATGGGATCCGTTTTTGAAGTTCGACACGACGTGTTGGGCAAGCATTTCGCAATGAAACTCCTCTCGGATTCACTGCGTGAAAATACAGAGGCCATCGATCGATTTCGATCTGAAACCTTGGCTCTTGGAAAACTGGAACACCCCAATATTGTCGTGGCAAGTGACGCTGGTGTTTGGATGGGAAGGCCCTATCTGGTCACCGAGTTGCTGCAAGGACAGGACTTGGCTAGCCGCGTTTCCGAAAAAGGAAAGCTGGATCGGGAATTGGCTCTATCGATCACGCTGCAGCTAGTGGAAGCGTTGAACGCAGCGCATTCATCAGGCTATTTTCATCGCGACATCAAACCGTCAAATGTCTTTTTACAACACGATGGCAAAACAAAACTACTAGACTTTGGGCTCGTTCGCTCGGAATCAAACCACGCCCTAACCCGCATCAATTGCTTTATGGGCACCTTGGATTTCGTTGCCCCAGAACAAGCTAGTAACGCATCCCAAGCGGGAGCAGCAAGCGACATCTATAGCCTAGGTTGTACTCTTATCTTCTTGCTCAGCGGTGCTGTTCCCTTTCCAGACAAGCAGTATCCTTCGATGACCGCCAAGTTGCGTGGCCATCTGCAGGACATGCCCGAATGGCTCAACCATGCGGCAAGCGAGCATCCTGAATGGCTGGTCGATTTGATTCGTTCCATGATTGCCAAAAATCCAAGCGATCGACCTGCGAGTTGTGAAGCCATCAAAACGACACTTGAAAGCCGATGCTTTCCTGCCAAACCGATGGATCAGGCAACGTCGCCAGCTCGTAACCATCCAATGTCAAACTCGATCTTCAAGATGACGGGCGCTGCAATCATCGTCGCATCGTGCGCTTGTTTTTATGCATTCTCGGACAACCGTCAGACAGTATTGGATCGCAACAGCATCTCTGTAACATCGTCGCCCATTAGCGATGCCGAGCCTCAAGGTACAGATAACGACGTGGTGCTTCGTCCTATTGACGAGAAGGCATCGACGGAAAAAACAACATCATCCAGATCTGCAACCCACGCGAAAGAAAAGACATTGCCTATCGGCAGTACTCAGAATGCCAGCGGGATAAGCTTTCAGGGCCTGCAATTCGGTCAAAGCTCCAAGAACCAACCATCAAGCATTTCCACAAAAGACACAAGACGTAAATAAACCAACCCAACGTCTTCGCCGGTGGGTCAACCTATAAACCATTCCATTTTTTACAGAGAGCAACAACATGCAACAAAGAGCAATTCTATTCGTCATTGCGTTGGCGGTATCTTTGCCGATGCCCGCCCTCGCGGATTTCACGCCGATAGCCGGATGGGACAGGCAACTATTCCCGTCGTACTTGATCGGCACTGCAACGATTAAAACCGGCGACGAAGAGGCTGAGGCGAACGTACTGGGGGATCCGAATGGCCTGCTGGGCATTTCGATTGTTGCTCCGGAGCAAGACACGGAGATCGAAGTCATCATCGAATGCAATGAGTTCGCAGAGCCAAGCCGGTTTGTCGGTCGCCTGGAAAACGAAGGCGAAACGTATATTTTGTTTCCAAAGATGAAATATCGATTCGATCGACTCAGCCAATGCTCGCAAGCTACACCCGCCAGTGTTAGCTATCGTGTAGTTATCGGTGGCAATGAAGTCGAAGAAAAGTCGACGAACGTAACCTTTCGTTCCATCAACGATTGTCCCTTGAAAGTTGTGTTGGGGGAAACAGTCATCGATACTAGCTTTACCTTTGCATCCTATGTCAACGAGCAGCATCCGTTTATCGACAAGCTGCTTCGCGAAGCACTGGATATTGGTGTGGTCAAAAACTTCGTTGGGTACCAAGCAAAGAAAGAAGAGCAAGTATTGTTGCAAGTCTATGCTATTTGGGACCTACTGGTAGCTCGTGATGTTCGATACAGTAGTATCACCAAGACAGCTGCGGATTCAGAGATAATCTCAAGTCAAAACGTGCGGTTGCTGGAAGACACCATCAATAACCAGCAAGCCAACTGCGTCGATGGATCGGTTTTGCTGGTTTCTATTCTTCGCAAGATCGACATCGATGCCAAATTGATATTTGTTCCAGGTCATTGCTTCATCGGTTTCTATCTGGATCCAGAGAACACCAAGTTCGTTGCCTTGGAAACGACACTGTTGGGTGCTGAAGTAGCAACCCCAAACGAAGTTCATGAGGATTTAGACAATGCGATCGATGAATCGGTCCGCGGTGAGTATTCATGGCCGAGCTTCGTTGCGGCGATCGCTGCTGGCAATCGAATTCTCGCCGAGTCCGAAACAAAAGAGGGAGGCAATCGAATTGTAGATATCAGCGCAGCGCGAAGAATCGGCGTACTACCCATCCCGCATCGAAACCAAGAGGTTTTCGTTAAGTTTGATCATACCAGTGATGACTCGGACGACGACGAAGGCTCGGACATGGAAAGTGAAAGCCCGTCTGATGATGAATCGATAGAGTCAGGAGACGTAGAAGATGCAAGCGACGAGGAAGAGCAGGATGAGTAACATCGTTCTACCTGTAATCACTCTCGCCTTGGATCGTTCCCAATAGTCAAGGCATCGACTTTGCGTCGTCGCAAGCTCAAGCCCCACCTGGCCAAATGCCAGGTGGGCCCAAGAATGAGCCTCTGCCAAGCCAATTCTCTTTTCCTTCTGCTCTGGTCTGCTGCCAGAGCAAGATTCACGCTCGGATGCGAGCATGGCTTCTCGATCGCCTGCAAGTTCCGCATCCATCGGGGATGCCTCAATCGTCTGCTAAGAACTACTAATGTGCGAGGCGAAATAGGGAACAGGAGCCACGTCCTGCCGTCGCTACACGGTCGTCGTTCGCTCCCCTCGAAAGTTGCGTCCCGAGTCCGCTGCATTCACAACGTGAAAGCCGACCACGACGATTTCTGATTTATCGGATAGAAATGGAAACGGATGCTGATCCAGCTTTGTCTACATGGTAAAAGGCAAGCTTTTCGAGATTCCCAGCACGCAATTGTCGTCCACGATCCTAACCTTCATGCCAATCGACCCCAATAACCTAGAGAAATTGCTCGATCGTTACTGGCCTGTTTTGGTCCAGTGGGTTGGGGGGGCGCACGATGGCGCAGAGGATATCGTGCAAGCTGCTTTCATCAAATTGGCTGTGGAAGAACCGCAACCTACTAATTGCGTTGCATGGCTGTTCACCGTCACCAAACGGCTGGCGATCAATGAGCGGCTGTCTCAGTCGAAACGTCGATCGCGAGAATCCCATGCAGTATTGCATCGAACCGTTTCGATGGATCTATCACAGGAAATGGAACTAAGAGACTTGCTCAATACCCTCGAAGAGCGCGAACGAGAAGTCCTCATTGCGAGACTCTGGGGGGATCTGACGTTTGATCAAATCGGCTCCGTGTTCAGAGAATCCAAAGCATCGATATGGCGTACCTACCAATCAGGCCTTTTGAAACTTAGAGAAGCATATAGAGAGTCCTCGGATGAATAGTACAAGCATACAACCCGAACCCAACGAAGAACCATGGAACGGCTTCGAGCAAAAGCTCCGCAGTCGTTCGCTGGGTGCGGCACCCCAAAATCGAGGTGAGCTAATGTATCAATGTGGTTACGCAGCAGGAGTTTCAGCGACTAGGAAACAAGTGCATCGCACCACCATGGGCTGGCGTGTAGTTGGACTTGCCGCGTCCATGCTTGCTTGCATTTCATTAGCTTCGCATTTCTATCCCATGGATATTCAAGGTGAAAAGCAGCTTGGCATGAAGGAGCAGCCTAATCCACTTCCTCCAAAACAAGCATACTCAGTTCCTAACACTACTTCCGATTCTTGGATCGCTCACTTGACGCGGGAACGTCGAGCGGAGTCACTGACAACCGGAGTTCTGCGAGCTTCCGAAAAGGAGTTGCACCAATCCGAAGCGATGGACTTGGGACTTGAATCTAAATCAGTTGGGCCTGGCTTTTCAGGCGACACGTTACGACCTGGCGACTTTCCTCTTTTCCTCTAAGGACATACACATGACGATCAAACGATTGGTACTTAGTTGTTTGTTCGTATTGCATACCGCGTTTTGCGGTATGCAATACGAAGCGGTTGCTCAGCAGCCATCGACCACCCAGAAACAACTGCAACTCTCCGCCGTCGCTGCCAAGGAATATAAAGCAAGTTTGCATTTGCTACCCACCGAGGATGAGCAAGAATCGGGAAACGCCGTTCCGGTGATACTCCGAATGACTTACGAACAACAATCGTTCATGAAGGATGTGTACCCTAGGCTCGATGAGTTCGCAGCGATGGACATTCACGATCCTAAGCTGCAGGAACTTGGCTTCAATCGATTCGCAGAGCAGATTATTCGTGCAGGTTCGATGAGCTTCGCGGACTGGCAATATCCACTACGCAGCGAAAACCCTTATTTGATCATGCTGCCGGATATTCAAGCGCAAAGGCGACTGGTTGGTCGCGGGATGACGGCATGGATCAAGCAACGGCTTGCAGCCGGTGACATGGATGGTGCCCTGAAAGGTATCAAAGCCCAACTGGGATGCGGTCGGCACTGTGCAGAGACACCCATCGTCATTTGCCATCTTGTGGGACTAGCTATCGCCAGCACAGCTTTCGACAATTTGGAATTGGCGATGCAGTCAGATCAGTGCCCGAACATGTATTGGTCGCTCGCTGCTCTCAGCCCCACATTGCATGAGCTAGGGCCGATGGTTCGATGGGAGTTGTGGGCATCGCCAGCGCGTCTAAAGGAACCGATACCATCTATTGGCAGTGAAGAATGGACCAGCATAGCACGCAAGTTTGCTGATTTAATGGCTGACGTGAGCGACCAACGCTACTCGCAAGCGGAGGGGGAGAGTCTCCAGAAAAACATGGACCGCCTCGCTAAACAGGAGCTTTCCAAGACAATCGGTTTCACCGAGTCTGAAATAGATCGCATGTCTACGGAGGAACGCATTATGCGGTGGCTCGATCTGCACTATCATCGTTTTCGCTCGTTTGTTGAACCGCTTGCCTATCAATCCCCTTCGCAAGTCATTGCTGCAAAAAAGAAGATTGAAACGACGAGTAAAGAACTGATTACCGCTGTCGGTGCCAAATCTAGCCCTATTCCAGATGTTCTGCCACAAGCAATTCTGGCA
>CAIXME010000385.1 GCA_903920425.1 uncultured Pirellula sp.
GATCAATCGATGAGCAATCATGGCCGACCCCAGTGAAACTGACACCGCACCGAAGCCTTACGGTCCGTGGAGAATCGTTCGTCGAAATCAGATGTATCAAGACCCATGGATGAGTGTCCACATGGATAATGTATTGCGTCCTGATGGCAATCCGGGGACGTATTCGACCGTTCGAATCAAGCCGGGGGTATGCGTTATTCCCGTTTCTAAGGAAGGTGTATGCTACTTAACGAAAGAGTTTCATTACGCCGTCGGCAGGGATACCATCGAGGGGATAAGCGGCGGCATCGAGGATGGAGAATCCGCAGAGACAGCGGCACGTCGTGAGTTGCAAGAAGAAGTTGGGATCGTTGCGGGGCGGCTCCATCTTTTGGGAGTCGTCGACCCGCTAACTGCTGCGTTGCTGTCACCAACAACTCTGTATTTAGCTACTGACCTCAGCTTTACTGAAACGAATATGGAAAGCACCGAATGCATCGAACGAGTCGAACTCCTGTTTGAAGATGCGGTAAAAATGGTGATGGACAGTCAGATCACGCACGCGCCGAGTTGCGTCGCCATCTTGAAGGCTAATACACGGAAGGGAGATTGGAGCACGCGATGAAAATCAAAAAGAATGGCAAGCTGCGGCGCACTCAAAACCAACGGCGGAGAAGTAAACCAGGCAGTGCGCCTGGGTCGATGGTGGTCGATCCCAATGCGAATCCAACGGTCATCCGCGTCATGGCCTTTTCCGGGGCGGATTTTATGGAAAAAGAGATCCAGGACGTCGATGAGATTCGAGCCATCCGCATCGCATACCGAACTGTCTGGATCGATGTCACGGGGCTTGGCAGTGAAGCGAAACTGAGCAGCCTGGCTGCATTGCTCGATCTGCACCCATTAGCCATGGAGGATGTTGTCAACGTTCATCAAAGGGCCAAGGTCGACGACTTTGATAATTCGGTCTTTGTGGTTGCCAGAATGATCGATGGGGAGGATGCGTTGCAGACCGAGCAGCTTTCCTTTTTTCTGACGAACCAAGTCCTGCTTTCTTTTCAGGAACGCCCGGGTGATTGCTGGGCTCCGCTGCGTCAACGCATTCGAACGCACCGAGGGAAGATCTGCGATTCGGGTGTCGACTATCTGTTGTACGCTTTATTGGATGCAGTTGTGGACAGTTACTTCCCTGTGATGGAATCGATTGCAGAACAAGTGGACGAAGTGGAAGCGGAGATCATCGAAAATCTAAGTCCTGCTCAGATGAGGCACATCCACCACCTTCGAGGGCAATTGCTCTCTTTGAGGAGAAGCATTCGGCCGCATCGCGAGATGATCAACGAATTGGTGAGAGACTCCAATCCCCACATTTCTCCTGAAACCCGTGTGCATTTGCGAGATTGCTACGATCACGTTGTTCAGGTGGTCGATGCGGTAGATACATACCGCGAATTGACGTCGGACATGCGAGACTTCTATCTTTCTAGTGTTAGCAATAGCATGAACGAAGTCATGAAAGTGCTGACAATCATCTCCACGATTTTCATCCCGTTGTCGTTTATCGCAGGGGTCTACGGAATGAACTTTAGCGATGACGCTTCACCGTGGAACATGCCTGAGTTGAAATGGTATTTCGGTTATCCGTTTTCGTTGGCGTTGATGGCAACCGTTGCCGTGGGCTTGCTGTTCTATTTCCGAGCTAGGCGTTGGATTTGACAAGTTCAGCGTGTGCAGATGGGCCGGGGCCGGCTGAAGCCGGTACACCAGCCGTTGGTGTACCGCCTTTAGGCGGATCGCGCGCCCAAAATCACTAATAAACCGGCTGAAGCCGGTACACCAACCGTTGGTGTACCGCCTTTAGGCGGATCGCGCGCTCGAAATTAGGAATCAAACCGGCTGGAGCCGGGACACCAACCGTTGGTGTACCGCTTTTAAGCGGCTCGTTACAGCTCAGGCGGGTCCCACGATTGACCGTAGTCGAAAAGCGGATAGTTTTTCCAAATCTGCAGCGCCCTATCGCGGCCTACAGTCTCCAGATAATCATTTGCACTACTATATGGCCAGTCTGTCCATTTCATGCAGTAGCCATGGTGCACAGGGTTGTTTAAGACGTAATTGAGCGTCGCGAAGAAGTGCCCTTCTGACTTCATTGCCGTTTCCGCAGCTTTGCACCAGACCTGTCGACCTCGCACAGAATCTTGCCCATTCCATTCAAACGAAGTGCGACCATGCAGTTTTCCGAGCTGCGAAATGAGAAATTTCAATTCGCTGATCTGGGCGAGAAAGTGATAATGATTTGGGAGCACGACCCATGCGAAGATCTTGTTGCAGCTTTTTGTTATCAAGTCACATAAACAAGTAGTGAATTGCTGAAGTCGACCTTCCGAGTATCCAATAATGGATCGGTGTTCGAAGCAGGCTGCCGTAATCAAGTACAAACAGGTTTCGTCGGAGACTCGATGAGGCGGGGAGTGAAATGGATTTCCGCGTTGCTGGCGTTCACGGAGAATGGTTTCCCGTTGCTCGTGTGTCCATGTCCTCCATCGGTACATGGTATGGGGATCCACCGGCATCGCTGTTGCCTCCGAGTCAATGTTCGGAAATGGATGAACGATTGATGCTTATTTTAGGCTGTTTGCGAGTCTTTAATCAAGAACCAAGCCGCCTGTGAACAAGATCAGACCGGCTGAAGCCGGTACACCAACCATTGGTGTACCGCCTTTAGGCGGATCGCGCCTGAAATCAAAACCAAACCGGCTGAAGCCGGGACACCAGCGGGATTACTCACTAACCGATTCCAACCTCACAACTCGCTCCATGTGCGATATGACGATCGAAGCTAGCGCGGAGCTTTCAGGACGTTTAGAGCTACATTCCAAATTCCACTGGATCGAGATCAACTTGCTTTGAACGCTAATCGGGCCGCGGGGAAGCTGAAACGAAAACGCCTTGCTCCCCTTCGGTGAATCGGGCTTCCACTCTTCTGAGTGAACCGTCTCACCATCCGTTGATCCTTTTCCCGTCGTTTCCCAAGCAAGTTCGAGCGTCAGTAGCGGCGGAACTTTATCGAATGCCCACGAAACTACCCCGCCCAGTTTTTCTCCAGGCGCGAACGAGTACTTCTCGAGTTGGATTTGTATGCTCATGGGATCCAATATAGCGAAAGTCCTATTTGCGATGTCATCAGAAACTCTGTGTTTTTTGCTCGCCGTCGAAGGCACGTGTGGATCTGCTAAAAAATTTGGAAATCAGCGCCCGGATCGTCAGATCTCTTGCACTAATATTACTACCATGATCAAGCGAAACACTCTCTCATTAGAACCGTCGCCAAACGCTGTCGCAGCGAGGGAGACACCTGTCATCAACCCGCCGCCTGTAACTAATCCGCAACCCGATGCCGAATTGTTGGCGTTGTTCAACGAAGGCGGGAATCGGGCTGCGCTAGAACCGCTGGTGCTTCGCTATAGCGGTCTTGTGTACAGCGTGGTGAGCCGAGTCGTGTACCAAGCTCAAGATAGAGAAGACGCGTGCCAGGCAACTTTTTTAACGCTCGTTCGCTCGGCTTCGCGGATCCGAAATCAGCATTCTATCGCTAGCTGGCTTTACTCGACGGCATTCCGGATCGCGTTAAGGATTCGCAATCGATCCCGCAACAATACATCCCCCCTTTCCACCGAAGATATCTCCTTGGCCGAACCCGCAATGCCTGACCCGCTCACGCGTATCTCGCAAGACATGGACTTCGAAAAGCTCAACAATGAATTGCAAAACTTGCCCCAGTCCCTTCGAGAACCATTGATTGAACATTATTTTCTCGGGCTAACTGCACCTCAGATCGCGGAACGAATGGATTTGAGCATTTCGGCCGTGGAAGGTCGTCTGCGACGAGGAAAGCAGCGGCTGAGAACGGAGCTAGCTCGCAAAGGGATTGGCATGTCGATTGTTCTTACTGCAGCTGCGAGCTGGACTCAAAACAGTGTGGATGCATCTGAGCACATTACACGACTGTGTCTTCAAGCGGTCGCACATGGAAGCGGTTTGAGTTCATCCATCGGCACCGAAACTGCGCAATCCAACTCGTCCAGTGCAAACGTTGGTGGCAATCGCCTCATCAACAAAACGAACTTCGACAATCCAAACACTCTCGTCAACACTCATGTTCTGTCTCTCGTTGAAAGTGAAATCGCTATGTCCACATTAGGTCTTTACAAATTGATTGCTGGCGTAGGAGTCGGCGCATGCGCCTTGGTCGCTACTGCTGCCATTCAAAATCTAGTATCAGGCGAACCATCGTATGTTCAGCGGCAGCCACTCACGGCAGTCTCTTCTCCATTCGAAAACGAGTTGAACGAAGATGAGGCTGAGATTGCAACAATGCAAATAGCAGCTGCTGGTTCCGCATCACAAACGCAATCGGCTGCGGGAGCGTCCGGCGGAGCGGGAGCTCCGACTGCCGGTGGCATGCCGGGTGCAGAGGGGGCAAAGGGAATGTCAGGTAGTACTGGCATGCCGGGTGGTGCGATCATATCGGGTAGTGGCAGTGGTGCTGTTATGCCGGATGCTGGAGCGGCCAGTATGGGTGGAGATTCATCTGACCCATTTGGTTCCGACGAAGGTACCAGAGGGTCCGATATCGATACGACCATCAGCAAGGATTGGGCTCGTAAAGCTGAAAAAGCATCCATACGCATCCTTCAGGCCAAATCGATACTCGAATCGGCGTCCATTCCATTCGACACTGCGGATGTTGCGTCGCACGTTCTCCAGCAGGTTTCCTCGCTTACCGACCTACCTATCCTTATGAGTCC
>CAIXME010000386.1 GCA_903920425.1 uncultured Pirellula sp.
CCTTCTGGACCACGCATTGGACGGAACTCGTCTTGAGTTAGCGTTCCATTTTTATCTTTGTCCAATGTTGCTAGCGCTGCCGCCGCATTCTTGATCTCTTCAGCAGAAATGGTTCCGTCATGATCTGCATCTAAAGCTTCGATCACGGGGTTGGGGCGTCCACCTTGTGGCGGACCGCCTGGTCCACCAGGGCCACCGCCTGGTGGTTGGGCAAATACCGATGCCATACTTGACGCAGCCACGAGGCCAAAAGTCCAAGACATGCGCTTCATTTCAATTCTCCGAAGTGTGTGTGTGAAAAACAAATTTGAGCAGACTTCATTTCGAATTTCCCAAATGCCCTGACGGCCCCCTGGTTTCCGCCGCGTTGAATCCTGAGAGCAAGGATTGGGAAGTATTTCACTTGCTCAGATTGCCATACTAGCAGAACGTGACTGTGGACCCTCAGGCGATCAAGCTATTCGATTACACGAAAAACATAGTTCTTCTTAAAAACAACTGGGCCACCGCGGCCCCCGGTACTTGCGAACTCCAAGTGGCAATCCAACAGAACGCCTAGAGTAGATTCGACTGGGATGTCTACCTCCACTGTTACCACGTTCCCCTCTCTTTCGATCGATTTGGCTTCAAATGGTCCTATTTGCGCCCAGGTTGGAACTCCAGAAGGAACGGGCCGGCGTAGCGCTTTGCTGGGATCTAACTCGAATTGGATTTTGTGTGACTTACCTCTGGAAGCCGCTCCGGGGCGGACACTTGTAATGACTTTGTCAACCATGCTGTCACCCGGCTGTGTGTTGTCGATGAGAGCTCCGGTTCCCGCTCTTCTCATACCACGATTGTTGGAAGGCTCAACAACACCTGCATAGCCGCCGAGGATGTATGGGAAACGACCGGGAGTCACATGATAGTGGTACCCTCGCTCTTCATCGGAATGACCATTGCAAGCGTCCAATGCGTTTTTCGAGTCCAAGTCCTTTGCCATCTTCCCGTCTGACTCATACGGTCCATAGAGTGGAAATCCATCCCACGCAAAGCCGATGATCGGCGAATGCTGTTTGCCATCATCCTTGAACGGAGAGCGGACGCATGATGGGTATTTGTGGTAATGGTAAACTCCCGTTTGTTGAGGGTGTCCGCAACACGAGTCTAACCACACTTCGGAGTAACCCTCGACAGCATTCATCCCTTCCATTTCGAATGGGTTGAAGAACACGACGCCATTGAGTGCTGTTCCAACAGGCCCCATTGGTAAACGAGTAATCTTGTCTGCAAGCTTTGGAACCAAAGGTAATCGAAACGTAAAGTTCTGTACCCGAATCGAATTTGGGTTGCCGCTGTTTGGGTACACCGCTGTTGGGTGGTTTGGGTATCCCTGGCTCTCTACAATCAAAAACTCCTTGTCGTGGCTTAGTCGAACATTCTCAATTCCGTCTTTGTTCGAGTCTTGGCTGTGGTAAGAAAACAAATCAACAAACTGATCGCCATCCAGATAGTAGTAAACCGGCTTGTCGCCAGCTTTGACGTACCATCGCCCACCAATCGGCGATACGCCAGAAGGTGGATCTACAGCAAATACCAAGGAACCGAAGAGACTGATCATGGCCAGAGCCATGTATTTGATATTTCTTTGAAGATCCATAGGGAATCCAGGATAGTGTTCGAATACATTCCATTCGCTCTAGCGAACGCAATGACGTCTGCCAGAAGTTAACGAGGCAATGGTAACGTACTAACCTGAACCCTAAATGAAGAGCAAAGTCTTTCTGCAGATTTACATATTTTTCTAGCCACCTATCCAGCATGCATACCGGAAATGCTTGCCAAGCGTGGTTTCCATTTAATCCCTCATGGGATTTGGGCGTTGATCTTTGCGCTCAGGCTCGATCTTTCACGCAGAGGCACAGAGAAGAGTTGGAAGCAGAATGGAATTTGAAAACTCTGTGGCTTGGTGACTCTGTTTGAGGGTTCCGGATCATTGCATGCAAGCGTTGGCGGGATGACTCACAAACGCATCGGCTAGTGATTAATGCAACAATCCTTCACGAGCCGGGTTGTGATATTTAGGAATCCTATGGCAAACTCAATGCTACGATCAGCATGGGAGCGAGAAGATTCGAACACTAGTAGAGCGCGTTTGGAGAAGCGTTCTCTTCAGATGCAAGCTCGTTTACTTTGGGACATTTGGCTGTTGTGGGTTTTTTGCAATCCAATCGTTGGCTGTGGCCATGGCCTTTTCCACAACCTCAGATAACTTGACTTGAGCCCCGTCGCGTCGTTTGGATTCATCTGCCGCTTCCATGAATGCGAATAGCTCAACACTTTCTGCGGGCGAAACGGGAGCGGGTGCGCCTTCAAAGAACGATGCGATTTCTTGTACCAGCGGCGCGTAGCCTTCGTACTTTCCGCCGAGCTCAATCTTGGATTCCCCAAAGACGACAAGCCCATAATCCTTGGCACCGTCTCTCAGTCCGCGAAATTCGCCGACTCGGCCATCCTTCCAGAGCCCGATGGCCACGTCCGTTCCCTGACTTGTCACTCGGGAAACTTTTTCACAACCGGCTCCCATTGCTGTGTACAACGATTCGACGCCGTGCACACCGTACCAGAACAAGTCAGGATGTGTTGATTCTAGTGAGCAAGGGCTCCAGGCAATGGCCCCTTTGACTTGTTTGCGTAGTAGGTCGTCGGTCCGATATTTGTAGATGCCAGGACTAAACCGCAATGACGAACTAGTAAACCATCGGCTATGGTAGATCTCTCCGCATTTTTGGATGACAATCGCATCGGCAAGTGTTCCTGCTAAAGGCTTGTCGATAAACAAGGGCTTGCCCGCACGCATCACCGGCAATACTTGTTCCAGATGTTTCCTACCATCCAGTGTCGTTATTACGACAGCGTCGACTTGACTCACGAGCTCATCGACGGAGCTTACGATCTGAACTCCAAGTTCCGAGATCTCTTTGGTGTATTGCGGTACCCTAGAGATGCTGCTTTCGATATCGGGGCTACCGCCAGGAAAAGCGCAGACGATCTGCTGCTTTGCCAATAAGCCATCAGCTTTTCCATCATTCCAAAGTTTTACGAATGCCGGCGCGTGTGATGTATCCAAGCCAATGATGCCGATCCGCATCACGCTCTTCGCATCCGCGGATTCGGAGCTTTGGCCGTAGCAAGTTGAAAGTACTGCTGACCATCCGACGATGGCAAAGGCCAGGCGATGCGAAAAGGAGAAAGCACTGCTTAAAAGGGCAAACGTTTTCATAGAAGATCCGGGGATGGATGAGGCGGGAAAGGAAAGTCACTTGGGGTCGCGACTACCAATATACCCTGGACTTCCACCCTCGACAGCAAAGAACTCAGCCCAGACCGGCATATGGGAACTGACTTGAAATGCCTGATCGATGGACAAATTCAATTGTCGCAAGAAATCAACAACGCCTGCTTTGCCTGAAAATTCGTTGGTCGCACGTGCAGGGAAAACGATATTGTCGAGCATCGCTTCGCCTGTCACCGTGGTTGGTGTACCCTCCAACGCAAAAAGCATTCCTGCATTTTGAAGGACCGACAGTTCGCGGTCAGAACATCCAAAGTCTCCTGCCAGTATCACATCATCCTCGAGTCGACCATCTTGGCGGATGCTACGAACCAAATCGCTCAGCAGCTTGATCTCTTGATTCTGATTGATTGGATCGATGCGGAGGTTCACGAGTGAAAACGTAAACGCTTGATCCGCAGCTGCTTGACGGGATCGAAACCAACCGACGAGAGGTTCGTAGACAATCAGTCCTTGTGGATCGTCTACTGTGTAAAGCTGCTGCCGATCTGTTTCGATTCGATCGGTATCAAAGATGAACGCGAATTGCTGTTGGTTGGCTGGTTCGCCGACTTGCGGGCCGATGCAGTAGTCGTATCGTCTGTCGCTCAGATTGATTTTGTCGATGAGTTCTGGAAGTATGTTTTGCTGACGTGATTGGATATGTTGCAATGCAATAACGTCAAACTGCCTCATCATGCGCGAGATGATTTCCATGACGGCAGATTTTTTCAATTTGGACTCACCGAACGCCTGCATGTTGAAAGATGCGATTCGCAGCGTGGGGATATTTGAAAAGCTACTTGGTCGATTCTTTTCCAATGGAGAAGATACCAGTCGATTCGGAGCGATGCTGAGGCTTGTGCTCGGCAACGCGTCTTGCGCTCGGTGATGATTTCCGATTGACGAGTTGGGGATGAACTTGGATGGCGTATGTAACGCGTCGGATCGCTTGTCCCAACTACCCTCTTCAAACGGATTAACGGACTGTCTTTCGGTAATGATGCTAGCGGACTGAGATTGCAAATGCTGCCAGCCCGTGATCAATTGATTTTGAAAGGCGATTGCAAGTCCTCCAAGGATGCCCGCAATCACCACATAGCTTTTTTTGATCGACAACATGATGTGCGTTGTATCGACCGAAAATGCATTCCATTTGAAGAAACGGAATAGATGGCGGATTCTGACGTTACAAAGAATACGAAGAGGCAATCCGTATCAATTAGGCGGGTAATTACGGATGCTTTCTCAACCACAATTCCAAAAATAGCAAGTTCCAGAGGCGGTATGCTTGGTTTGCTCGTCCGCTCATATGTTCATCCACCAACGATTGGATCGCTTCACGCCGAAACATTTCATGGCAGCGGGCGTCCTTTCCGAGCAATGCGTCGTACGTTCGGTCCCTCAACGAAGTGCGAAACCATTTGGCGATTGGAACTCCGAATCCCATCTTCGACCGATGCCAGATAGCTTTTGGTAGATAGTCGCAGTATGCATCCATGAGCAATTGCTTGCCGCGGCTGCCACGTATCTTCAGATGGGATGGCAGGGACGCGGCCCATTCCACCAGTCGGTAATCCAAGAACGGCTGGCGTGCCTCCAAAGAGTGCGCCATCGATGCTATGTCTACCTTGGTCATCAAATCACATGGGACATATGTTTGCAGATCGCTCGTTGATGCGCAGCTCACTAAGTCTCGTTTGCCCGCGCGGTGCCAAGCGTTAGCGAGGAACGAAACAGGGTTTTGGTCGGGCAACTGTTCGATGTACGATTCGCGATACAGGTCCAACCGATTCGCCTCGCCAAAGATCTGAATCCAATTCATGTATCGTTCGATCGGCGGTTGACCGAGTGCTTCGCAGAATCGCCGGACTCGCCGTAAAAACGATCTTCTCGCAGAGGAGTCGGGCAAGCGTTTAATAATCCACGATTGATTGAGCCAAGATATTGGTAACCACTTTTGTAATTGTCCGCTTAGTTGCAGCGCACGATAACGTTCATAGCCACCGAATAGTTCGTCTCCTCCATCGCCACTCAAGGCCACCGTCACATGCTTGCGAGTCAACTCGCTCAAATACCATGTTGGTACGGCCGAAGAGTCGCTAAAGGGTTCGTCGTACTGATCGACCAGCTTGTCGATAATCCCCATAGCGTCAGGTGTTACTTCGAATCGTTCGTGCTTTGTTCCAACATGATCTGCAACCATCTTGGCATAATGCGTCTCGTCGAAATCGGCTTCCGAAAAGCCGATTGAAAACGTCCGAATTGGGGTGTCCAACTGTCGCTGTGCGATCGCCACAACCAGAGAGGAATCGATACCCCCAGAAAGGAATGCGCCTAACGGAACATCGCTTCGCAGCCGAATGCGGATGGCGTCGGCCAGAAGCTCTCTCAGCTTTTCACAGGCATCGCCTCGGCTGATCGAAATCTCACTCGACCAATCAATGGACCAAAAGGGCTGCACAGTGAGTTTGCCATTCTCAAAGACGGCACAATGCCCCGGTTCAAGCTTGTGAATCCCTTTGTAGATTGAATGGGGGTGAGGAATGTATTGATAGGTCAAATACAAATCCACAGCGCCCGGGTCCACTTGTTGTTCGACACCGGGAACTTGAAGTAGCGCCTTTAGCTCGCTAGCAAACAGTAACCGATCCTTTTGAACGGTGTAGTAGAGAGGCTTTTTGCCGAGCCGGTCTCGGGCTAGTACGAGCCGCTCTCGTTTTTGGTCCCAGATCGCGATCGAAAACATTCCGTTGAGATGGGAGAAGCAATCGAGCCCGAGATCTTCGTAGAGATGAACGATGGTTTCTGTGTCGGATTGAGTTCGGAACGCATGGTTCGCCCCCTCAAGTCGGTGCCGCAACTCCCGGTAATTGTAGATCTCGCCATTAAAGACGATTTGTACGGAGCCATCTTCGTTTCCAAGCGGCTGGCGACCGGACTCCAAGTCGATAATTGCGAGCCGGCGAAATCCCAATGCAACGCCCGGGGACAAAGGAGCCCCAGTAATTGCTCTGCGATTAGATTGTGGAACAATCAGATGCCCTTGATCATCAGGACCTCGATGCGACAAAGCATCGGTCATGGATCGCAACACCTCGTTGCTGAGGCGTTGCGAATCCTGTAACCATACTCCGCCAGCTATACCGCACATGCAACTGTTATTTGAAACCTATGTTCAAGTGATTCACGTGCTACTTGGTGGTCCATTCGACCGGCTCTGGTTCAAGACCAGCGGCCAATGGAGATCCGCAATCTTTGCGTCCACTTCCTTCAAGGCGACTGATAACACGGACGGACATATCTGTTTCGCACAGAACTTGGCAACTCAATCGCACGCCGGATGCGCCCTTTGCGGCGAGAACGTTCTTTTCCGCAACGGTCATTTTGTCTGGTTCGCCATCGACGAATTCAACGCGACATGTCGTGCAGCGGGCTTTTCCTCCGCATGCATGCAATTGATCCGTCTGGGCTTCATCTCTGAGTGCGGCTGCAAGTCGCTTTCCTTCTGGAACTTCAAATACTCCGATTCCCTCGACCGTTAACTTCGGCATGCGAAACTCTATCTATTGATTATGAAAAAGAATTACAAGACTTTGTGCTGAGAATATACCTGCGATTTCGTCAAAGCGCATGCAGTTAATCAGCAAATTTTTTGTGGCAACGAAACGCGCGGTCCGAGGATCCCAATTAGGATCGAACTCCATCGGATTACTTGCAAGCCCATCGTTTTCTGCCATTTACCAAGGTGGCGAGTACTACGCCATCGAGTTCCATTCCGTTCAACGGCGTGTTGTACGATTTGCTTTGTAGGGCGGTAGCATCGACTTTCCATTTACGATCTGGATCTATCACAATCAAATCGGCTGGCTTGCCACGTTGCAATGTTCCACCGCTTTGCCCAAGCAGTTTAGCAGGGTTCCAGCTCATTTTGGCCATTGCATCGCACCAGGAGAGAATGCCAGGGTTGATCAAGTAGGTGATTACTTGCGAAAGGGCTGTCTCCAAGGCGATCATGCCGAACGGGGCTGCATCGATTTCCAGCATCTTCTTTTCGAGAGAGCAAGGGCGGTGGCCGCTGCTGATTATGTCAATGGTGCCATCTCGGAGTCCTTCGAGGCATGCGTCAACGTGATCCTGGCTTCGCAGCGGAGGACTCACTTTGCAATTGGCATCGAATGATCGCATGAGCGTATCGACAAGATGCAGGTTTGCGACGTAGATACCGTTTGTAAAAGGTATGCCACGTGCTCGAGCTCGTCGGCACAGTTCGACGCTTCCCGACGTGCTGATACTTGTCAGGTGCAATCTGCCACCGGTTGCTTCAATCAATCTCAAATCGCGCGCCGTCGCAAGATCTTCTGCTTCGGCTGGAATGGGTGATAGTCCGAGAACGAGTTGCTCCATCCCTTCGTGCATTACTCCGCCACGTGAGATTGATGCAATTTCGGGGTGATCGAATACAACTCGATCAAACATGCTGCAATACTCTAAGGCGCGTCGAAGCAATCCCGTGTTTTCGATTGGACGCGGTCCATCACTTAAAGCAACCGCGCCCGCTTCTACCAAGGATCCGATCTCTGCCAGCGATTCCCCTTGTTGGTGTTTGCTGACGCAACCAAGTGCGTAGACGCGGCAATTGTCGGCTCTCGCTCCTTTTTGGCGGATGAACTCAACACTCGCTGCCGTGTCAATCGGAGGATCTGTGTTGGAGGACAAAGCGATGGCTGTGTAGCCTCCCGCGACGGCGGCGAGCGTACCTGTGACAATCGTTTCGTCTTCTTCTCTCCCGGGTTCGCCAAATTCTGTCGATAGGTCGAATAATCCAGGAGCAACAATGCAACCTTGAACGTCCCATCGTTCTGCATGCGCTGGTACGTCTTCGTCGGAGACATCGATCCCGGCTAGCAAGCCATCGACCACAAGCAACCTGCCTCGACGATCCATACCGCAGCTTGGGTCGATAAGCCGTGCATTTTCAAAAAGCCAAGTGGAGTGGGTTTGCATGTTTTGTTGGTTTGGCAAAGGATCTCTAGAGAGCACAGACACAAATGCGTTAAACGTTCGTAGGGTTTGGCCGCCCTAGTAGTAACCAAAGAGTCGCCATGCGGATAGCGATTCCGTTGGTGACTTGTTCCAAAATCACAGAATGCGGTCCGTCGGCCACTTCGGGTGTCAACTCCACGCCACGATTGATTGGCCCAGGAGCCATGATCAAAATGTCGGCTTTGCTGCGACGGATGCGTTCTTGGTTCATGGCATACAAGAGCGTGTATTCGTGTACCGATGGGAATGGGCGGATCGCTTGTCTTTCAAATTGGATTCGAAGCAGATTGAGCACATCGCATCGCGGTAGGATTTTGTCCAAGCTATACGAGACCTCGACCCCTAACTTTTCCCAGTTCTTGGACACGAGGGTTGCGGGCCCACAAACGATCACTTTTGCCCCTAGCTTTAGCAGGCCCCAAATGTTGGAGCGAGCAGTTCTCGAGTGCGCGATATCACCAACCATAGCGACCGTCAAACCGGCCAAGGAGCCGCGGTGTTGTCGAATGGTCAGAATGTCGAGCAGCCCTTGCGTTGGATGTTCGTGTGGTCCGTCTCCCGCATTGATGACGCTGCATCCTAGATGCTTGGAGAGCATGTGGGGAGTTCCGGCGGAGCTATGCCGCACAACCACGGCATCCACCAGCATGGCTTCGATTGTCTTGGCAGTGTCGATAAACGTTTCCCCTTTTGCCACACTCGAGCCGCTCGATGAAAACTCGACAGTGTCTGCACCCAATCGCTTGGCTGCCAGCGAAAAGCTGTTTCGGGTACGCGTGCTGTTTTCGAAAAACAAATTGGCAATCGTACGCCCTTTGAGCAGATCTAATTTTTTCCGACCATTGAGCGTTGCGGCATGAAGCGCCTCCGCGTAATCCAAGATCAACGTGATTTCTTCTGCGGAAAGGTGTTCCAGCCCCAACAAATGCTTGTGTTGCCAAGAGTCAGGAACAGTAGGGGCGTTCACCATCGAGTGCTGTGCTGCGACTGCTAAAGCAGATGTATTGGACATAAATCTCTCGTGTTGCAACCTGCGAACCTCACGGAAACAATTCGGCATGCCAGGCCATCGGCCATACAAGGCATTGTGGTGCCTAGGACCTGCCAAACCACGGCGTAGATTCTAAGTCTCAACACAAATCTAGGGAAGGAGACTCGTATCCCAGGCAACAGCGATCGAAACCTTAGAAAACCCAGCGAATCGATTGGAAACCGACGACTGCTGCCCTCGATGATCGAAAAAATCGGCCTACCTTTTGGCCGTTTTTGGCTTCGACAGATCTCGATGTTCGGCCTAACACAAGCTTAACGAAACCCGAGCCAGATGTTCATGATCGTTTGGCAAGATCGTGCATTTTGAGAAAGAACAATTTAAGAATAGATGAACTCCCTGTCAGTCGTATAGACGTCTCTTCTCCGGTCGCTAAAACCCCGAGGCGTCTTGTTGACGTGTGTCATTTTTCTAGGTTCGTCCATGGGAGGAATTACTATGTTGAGTCTGAGTTTAGGGCAAAGGCTTAAAGGGCGTTTCGCGGCCCGCGGCGCGTTCACGCTTGTCGAACTGCTGGTCGTTATCGCGATCATCGGTATTCTCGTTGGACTGCTGCTACCAGCCGTTCAAGCAGCACGTGAAGCTGCACGCCGCATGCAATGCGGTAACAACATGAAGCAAATCGGCTTGGCCTTTCTCAATCACGAGTCGGCATTCAAGCACTTGCCAAAGGGTCCATACGACGGTGACCCTAGCTTGCCAGGTATGGTATATAACGAACCAGTTGGTTCTTATGAAAGCGGAACCACTTGCTGCAATGCAGCTCACCCGAATGGTTGGAGTCACTGGTTCAAGATTCTTCCATACATCGAAGCGAACAACGTATACTTGCTCGCCGATTTCGGCTTGCCACCAATTCACGGTAGTAGCCGTCCGCCAAACTACAATGGCGAAGACAGCGTTGCACGCTCGCTGATTCCATCGTACTTCTGCCCATCGCGACGTGCTCCTACAGGATATGGATCAGGTTTAATTGGTCGATGCGACTACGCTGGTAACGCTGGATTCTATCAAGGCGAAGTTCACGAAAACTGGGGCGATATCCCAGCTGCTCCGTTGGGAATGTCACCGCGTCGTAATGAACGAACACCTGAAAACTTCGGTAACTTCCCAGGTCGTCAAGGAATCATCGTTTGGTCCGGTCAAGGTGCAAAACGTCGACTTGCCGATATCACCGACGGAACATCATCCAGCATCATGGCTGCCGAGAAGTGCCTGCCACCAAGCCGCCATGGCGCAGACGGTGGCGACAATGAGCGATGGAACAATGCTGGTTGGGATGAATGCGTTATCCGATACCATTTCCCACCAAAATCGGACTTCGACAAGAACATCAAGATAACCGGGAGCCCAAGTGCACCGACGGGCGGTTCCAACGTTTGGCGCCGCTACTTTGGTTCGTCTCACTTCTCGGGCTTGAACGCAGTATACGCAGACGGCTCGGTTCGCTTTTCGCCATTCACCGTCGATCCACTTGCTTGGATGCGATTGTGCGTGATCGATGACGGCGAAACCGTCAACATCGAAGAGTAGTTGTACTTTGTGGGGAAATGATCCTTTTCCCTAGTTTCATGATCGTTCCCAGCATTGGCTGGGAACGCTTATTTCTGGCCAAATGCAAATTGCACTTCGCCTCCTCAACAAAAGTCATACAGCATCACAAACATTACCCTTTCGCAAATCCAATTGATCATGAACAAAAAATTTGCTTTGATCCCTTTCGCCTTCTTAGCCGTCGCTATTTCTGGCTGTGGAAGCTCGGAGCCTCAAGCGCCGATTATCCCAAGCGAGCCATTTACCCCAGAGCAAGTGATACAGATTCAGAATGAAGATGACAGGGTGGCTTTCGAAGAGAGCCAAGGTTCGATACAACCCTCTGGCAACAAATAATCTGAGCAGTGACTTCGTTTGAGTCGTAATGCTTATTTTCTGTCTTAACTTGTTCCTCAGAGGCTTTGTCATGCACCCTGTCTTTTATCGATCACGATGTCTCGTTGTTATGTTGGTTGCCGTTGTAGGTTGCAACAATCAGCCAACCAAGCCGGCTCCACCCATCGTGGCCGCATCCGCCCCTGAGGACAATTCGAATCAGCCGATGCTCCCTCATCCTGAGTATCAAAATTGGAGCCGCTTCCCTGTGAACAGCCTCATCGTTCGCAAGCGGACAGTATCCAATGAAAATGGTGAAGTGACCGTGACCACGAAGATGTGGCTCGCAGAGAAGTCAGACAAGCATGTCAGCGTAGGTACCCAAGTGAACGTACAGCGGCCTGGTGAAGGGTTGGAAGTCAATCCTTCCAATGTTGTCGATTACCCCGCGGAATTCCAGCTTCCCAAGGGGATGGAGAAAGAGCGATTCTATCTACCATCGATCAAGGCGAAGAAGGTTGCTGACGAACCGATTAAAATCCTCGAGAAGGAATTTACGGCCGAAGTTTACGAATGGGAAGAAAGCAATGAAACAGGTCCGATGACCGTTAAGCTGTGGCGGTCATTGGATGTACCGGGTCGGATCATCAAGCAAGAGATGCTGACCAAGAGCAGCAAGACACAGACGTTGGAAGATCTTGTTGAATTGGACCTGTCGGGCAACGCAAAAATCAAGAACGCTGGGCAGTAGGGATTATGGTTGTTAGCGGAACGGCGCTAGCGGGCCGTCAATTTTAGCGGACGGCGCGAGCCGTCCGGTTGCGGGCTCGTAACGATTGGTGTTGCTTACGAGCTTAGAGTGCACTGGCACGTCCACCGGGCAGCTTGCGCTGCTCCGCTAACATGTCAACACCGGGCAGCTTGCGCTGCTCCGCTAACATGTCAACACCGGGCAGCTTGCGCTGCTCCGCTAACATGTCAACACCGGGCAGC
>CAIXME010000387.1 GCA_903920425.1 uncultured Pirellula sp.
ATTCGATCCCTGTCGTAAATGGGTTCCCATTATCAGGGGTGTCGCTGGCCGAGCGAGAAAACAATTTCAGAGCTTTATTCGGCAAGACTTATGTCCAGCGTAAGGTTGCGGAAACAGATCCTGCTCGTAGGATATCATTTGGAAATGGTCACTGGGGACGTGCCATCGATCGCATACGAAACTCCTTCATTCACACTGAAAATTAGAACAACATCATGACGATCAGACGACGTGAGTTTATGGCTGCCCTTTCTGTTGCCGTTGCTTCGGCGTCGGTGTTCGCGCGTCAGGGTGATGCGAACGGAGCTATACGCTCCTTTTTGCAGCCGCATGTTCTCCAACGCAGTACCCTTGATCAGTTTCTCGATGCCAAAGCCCAAGTTTGGGCTAAGTTCGATCCGGAGTTTGGCTACCTGCTGCGCAACGCCTTCGTACGAGATGGCGTCGATGGCTGCCATACTCTAGCTCGGTATCAAGAATCTGGACAACGATTCCAAGTCAATTTTCCAGACCAGCCCTGTCGCATCAACTCCTATGGCGATAGCTTTACCCAGGGACATCAAGTCAGCGATGGCGAAACGTGGCAAGAGATTCTAGCCGCCCATTTTTGTGAGCCCATTCGCAATTTTGGTGTAGGTGGTTTCGGTGTCTATCAAGCTTACCGACGCCTGCTGCGAAACGAAGCGACCGATCATTCGGCAAAGTACATCATCTTCAACATTTGGGGAGATGACCACCTTCGCAGTGTTTACGCCTGGCGATGGCTGGCTTTTCCAGAGAATGTCCTCGCGTCGATGTCCGGAGCCATGTTTCACGCAAATCCATGGGTTCATGCCCGTCTCGATGATCATGGGCAACTCATCGATCGCGATAGCGTTTGCCCTACGGAAACGTCCCTGTATCAATTGTGCGATCTGGATTTCCTCGTCGATACCTTTCGAAATGATGAAATCGCTCACCTGCTATTCGCCCAACGCACCGGAACTTTTCTCAGCATGGAAGTGCTGGAACATCTGGCAGAAAAGTGTAACGCTCCTGTCCCAAAATCAAGCAGTCCTCAAGCAAACAAATCCGCTGCAACGAAACTGTTACACACGTACGCAGTCCGCGTGGGCATGGCGATCATGGATCGACTCCAGGAATACTGCAAAGTGCATGGCAAAGAACTCTTGGTTCTGTTGAGCTATCCGATCGGCGCCGTGTGGCATGCCTGCAATCGAAGCTCTCCGGACGACCCTGACAATACCGATTGGCACCCTCACTACTTCAAGGATCATCTTGCTCAACGCGGGATACCGCTGATTGACAGCTTACCCGCTCACGTCGCGGAATTTGATACGTTTAAGCTTTCCGCTAAAGAGTATGTAGATCGCTATTACATTGGTCACTACACGCCTCGAGGTAACCATTTCTTTGCCTACGCGACCAAGAATGCAATTCGCGACTGGTTAGTACCCGTCCCACCGGCTTACCAAAATAATGGGGAACCGCTAATTCGTTTTCAAGGGTACCTGCCTGGATAAGTTTGGAAGCCATCGCCACTTTGCATCCGGACCGCGAGGGCTGCATGACCTCAACTTGCCCCGAATATCCAGACTGATTTCGTACTCGTACTCAATGAAATGGTACTCGTACTCGGTTGTCCATCCGATCGAGTACGAGTACGAGTACTGCCCTTCGGGCGGAGTACGAGTACGAGAAATCAATGAGTACGAAAAGCCAACGGGGACTGCAATGTGATGTTCAAATATGTGGGTGAAGAAGAGGATGCATGTCCTAGGGCGTTAATCATTCAGATTGCGAGCCGCGGATAGAGTCTGGCTGCGATTGCAACGAGAATGATCGTACTCACCGTTAGGACTGCATAGTCGGTTGCTAGGCCAATAGTAGACGAGCTACCAACAACCATGAATGTCCTGAGTGCATCCACAACATAGGTGAGTGGGTTGCAATGCGAAAGCGTTTTCAACCAATCAGGCATCATGGACGTAGGATATATGGCATTGCTCGCAAAGAAGAGGGGCATGGTGAGCACTTGGCCTACACCCATGAATCGCTCTCGCGTTTTGACGATACACGCGATGATGAGAGACACGGTTGCGAACAAGGTCGCTGCGAGAATCACGATGACAATCACGTTGAGGATGGCGATTGGGTTCCAGTTGATCTTCACCCCTAAAAATGCAGAGATCGCAAAAACGATAACCGCTTGAGATAGGCTTCGGATTCCAGCGGATAGGCCTTTTCCGAGCACCAACGCGCCACGTGGAGTGGGGCTGACGAGAAATTTTTGGACAATTCCCAGATCCCGTTCCCAGATCGCGTTGATACCAAAGAAGATCGCAATGAACAGGACGCTCTGAGCGAGAATGCCAGGCGCGATGAAATCGAGATACGGCAGGCTACCTGTGTTGATCGCACCGCTCTTTGCAAACACTTGACCAAAGATCAGCAGCCACAGTGCGGGCTGGAGCGCCCGCGTTATCAGTTCTGTGAAATCATGCCGCAGTTTGCGGAGTTCGAACTCGGTGATTACCAGTGATTTGTAGACAAATCCGAACGTGTACGAGCTAATTTTGTTCACCATCATGGGGTTCTAGCCGAGTCTCTGCGCCGTGGCGCGGTCAGTCGAGATGTTACGAAAAGATCCATTGGTGACTGGGGTGGTGCCCGCGTAGTGACTAAACACCTCGTTCAGCGAATGAGGCACTCCACCGAAAGAAGCCTCTAGCTCCTGACAGGTTCCGACCGCTGTGATCTTCCCCATTTGCATGATGGCGATCCGATCGCAATGCGACTCCGCTTCATCCAGATAATGGGTGGTGAAAAACAACGTGGTTCCATAATCGTCGCGAAGTCCCATCAACAGCTTCCAAACCGCGTCGCGCGCAATCGGGTCAAGTCCCACGGTCGGTTCATCGAGGAATAGAACCCTCGGTCGGTGAAGTGTCGAAAGAGCAATCTCAAGTCGACGAACCATTCCCCCCGAGTATTCGTTTACCAGACGGTCGCCGTCTGTGCTCAGACCCATAAGATCTAGAGTTTCTCGAATGCGGGTATCCCGTTGCTTACTGGGGATATCGTATAGCTTCGCGAAGATCAGTAGGTTCTCGTATCCGGTCAACGAGCCGTCGACCGAGACCGCTTGCGGAACGTAACCAATTGTTCGGCGGACACCCACGGCTTGTGTCTTAATCGAAAGACCAGCAACCATTGCATCTCCAGATGAAGGTGGCAATAGCGTTGTTAACATCTTGATCGTGGTTGTTTTGCCAGCACCATTCGAGCCAAGAAGTCCGAATACCTCACCCGCATGAACACTTAGGGAAACAGAATTTACAGCCGAGAGCTTGCCGAATCGGCGAGTCAGGGCATTGAGTTCAATGATGCTGTTGCTCATGTTGACGAAAATTCGATCCCAAAATAAAAAAAGCCGACGATGCAAATCACCCATGGTGCAATGCATCGTCGGCCTACTTGATCTCTGGTCTCTCTAGCCGTTAGCCGAGTTACCATCTTTAAAGTCATCCGATGGAGTGTTGTCATCACGTAGCGTGTTCGCGATTGCGTTTGAGCACCGAACGGCAACACATCCCAATGCGATTGTAGGGGCCAAGTCTTTTGTTACAAGGACTAAAAGCCAATTGGGATACCTGGTTCGTTAGAACTCCTCTAGTAGAAACAAGATCCAAAACGAGATTTTTGGCGCATCAGTTTGTTCTGATTTCTCAATATGGTTGTATCCACCATGACGCTTCCATCGATTTCTCGATTCTCTCAGCCTTGCTATGAAACAA
>CAIXME010000388.1 GCA_903920425.1 uncultured Pirellula sp.
GATGGTATCATAGGTGTCGCTGCTCTCATCAATCTGGTCCTTTGTCTTTTTGTTCTCAACATGAGGCCGCATGTCCAAGAAAAGGCCACCACTCATGTATCTGCCACGTACATCTTGAAACACAAAGATATACTTGTTCTTCTCAAACTCAGGTGCAGGCCCTAGTTTCGTTTTGTAATTGGCGACACCGTACGGACCGACACTGTACGGGGTACGGGTCAACAAGATCGGATATTTCTTGTTGGGATCGGTATCGTTAGGCTCGTAAATGGACGTGAAAAGCTCTACACCGTCACGCATACGAATCTTCACCTCGGTTTTGGTGTAGTTCGCGCGAATGAATTCTCCTCTTTCGTCGACAACTGGTGGTGACTGAGCGACGACGAAACTGGCGGACACGCAGAGGCATGTCCAGCAAAAGATCAACGAACGTGAAACGCTCGGTAGTAGGCCGCGAACCATTTTGATGAAGCTTTCCGGGATGTAGCGGGATGTCAGAGTATAAGAAAAAGGCTCTCAGTTCCTGAGACGCCTATACTCTAAACTATCTCCACCCAACCTGAAACGGCTCCCGATCCGCGCATCCGAGATGGAGTCCGCGGCATTCAGCGTCAATCGGCGGCATTCAAGGCCGCCGACCTAGAATTGACAACGGTTCGGACTCGCGAACCATGAAGGTTTTCGCGAAGGCCGTCGCTGGCATCGTTTTCGATTTAGTTGACTTTGCTCAATTCAGCGAGGCGTTCTTTGGCTTGCAGTGCCAAGGAATGCGATTCGTGATTGTTAACGACAAAGTCATAGAACTTGCGAGCAACCTCAACCGCCTTTTTCTTCTTGTCCCCGTTTTGGTCGACAATCAGAACTTCGCTGCATCGGCCCGCTTCGTATGCGGCTCGAGCTTGCCAATTCTTGATATCCTCAGGAGCCTGAGTTCCACCGTAACCGTACATCACTTTTTGGAATTCCGAGATGGCTTTCGCAAATTCGCGATCTGCAAAGAAGACTTCGCCCATCATGAATCTTGACCGAGCACCGATCTCGTTTCGTTGCTCCTCAGCAACTTCGCTGTACAGTTGAATCGCCTCTGCGTTCTTCTTTTGGTTTTGGCGTGCATAAGCAAGTTCGTACTTTGCCACGGGCAGGTATGGCGAATCAGGGATCCGATTGCGAAGTTCGCTGATCCAGCTTTCCACATCCTTCCATCGCTTTAGTTCGCGAGCGGATTGGGCGCCGTGTAGATAGATCAAAGCTCGCACTTGAGGACTTTGCGATTCGCTGTCCTTAGCGCTTTCCAAGGATTTGCGAGCGCTCTCGTACTGTGGCCACGCTTCGGAGTATCTCTCTTGCTTGAGAAAGCTCTCAGCGGTCATAAACGAAGCGTCTACAACGAGATTACCTTGTGGGAACTCGCGTGTTTGCTTTCGGAACTGTTCGATCGCTTGGTCGTACTGATGCTGCTGAAAGAAAGCCCAGCCCAGTTTGTACAAGGCTTTCTCTTGCAGTGCCCCATCGACGCTGCGGGTGGCTGCGACGGTATACGCCTTGATAGCGCGGTCGAACTTGGAATTGTCGTATTCGGCTTGCCCGACGTGGAAGTACGCTTCGGCTGCTAACGGGCTCTCTGGGTACTTAGCTGCCAGCTTTTCAAACATGTCATTGGCGGCTTTGGAATCCCCCTTCGACTTGAGAGCCCATGCTAACTCGTAGTACGCTTTGTCGATCAAAGCAAAGTCCGGGTTTTGAGCGATCAGTTTGGTAAAGGTCTCGATAGCAGCATCAGGCTGTTCCGCAGCGGATTGAGCTAGCCCCAATTCGTAGATTGCTTTGGGACGTTGCACTGCCGGCATGTTGGACTTCAGCAAGTCGCTGAGCAACGCGATCGACTCAGCAGGCTTGCGCAGTTGGCGTAGGCAGATCGCTTTGGCAACCCGTGCTTCGTAACCAACACTGTCCGTTCGCGATGCGACTGCAATCGGCTCCAAGAGCTTAATCGCGCTGGCGAAATCTTCCTTTTGGATCAGGATAAATGCTTTGCCATACGTGGCGTAATCGATGAGTTGTTTGTCATTGGAGTTCGACAATACCGACTCGTAAGCGGAAAGAGCCTTGGCGAAGTCGTTGGCGGCTGCCGAAATTTGACCAATTCGGAACTCGACTTGGGATTTGAATCGCGACGTCGGATACTCTTTGAGAACGCGTTCCAGCGTCGCTTTCGCTTCGTCCTTTTTGCCGCTGGCGTTCTGTGCCTCGGCGAGAATAACCAAAACTTCATCAGCCTGTGTCCACTTGGTACTGATTTGGTTGGACGATTGCAATGCGACGATAGCGTCGGCGAATTTTTCGAGCTTCAGCAGACTAGCACCCTTGAGGAACATCGCCTCAGCTTTCATGCTCGGTTCGTTTTGCTGTTGAGCTAACTTTTCGGTCAACTGAATCACTTGATCGTATTGACCGCCGAGGTACCTGGCTGCGGCGAGTCGCATCTCCCAGGAGCTGCGTAGCGGGTTGGTAGGCTCGGAGGTGATGAGCTGCTCGAATGCGGTTGCCGCGGATTCGTGCTGGCCTAATTGCAGGGCTGCTTCAGCTCGAACGTAGGCAACATCGGAAGCGAGCGGATCATCGGGGAATCGTTTTGCAAACGCTTCGCTCCATCGTTGCGCGTCGGCTTGCGCTCCAGCCTGCAATGCTGCAAAAGCTGCGTTGTACGTCGCCCGAGGCGCGATAGAGTCATCAGGGAACTCGACAGCGAGTTGTTCATAGAGTTTTCTCGCTTCTGCTTTTCCATCGGCCGTTGCAGAGAGACCGTCAGCAAGGTCCATGGTCAACAACACCGCAGACGGAGTTTTGCTACCCCAGCTCAACGCGTCGCGAGCAATAGGCGCTGCAGCCGCTGACTTGCCCTTGAGAATGGAGATTTGGCACATCCAATGGGCTGCTTCGGCGGCACGCTCATCTTTGCCGACCAGCAATTGTTCGAATGCTTTGTAAGCCTCGTCATACTTTTTGTCTCGCATCAACGTTTGGCCAGCTGCCAAGGACGAGTTTTGCGAATACTGCGATTTAGGGAATAGTTGGCCAAGTCGTTTGTAGGCAGCGGCCGATTCGTTGAACTTGCCCGACTTTGCCAACGCAAAACCATAACGATAGAGAGCGTAGTCCGCGTTGGGTATGTTCTCAAAGCCTTTGGCTGAGGTAATGTCCGACAGCAACGATACCGCTTGTTCTACTTGGTCGCTCTTGAGTGCGATCTCAGCGGTTCGCAGTTTTACTTCCCGTGCCAGCGGGTGGCTTGGGTACTTAGACAGGAACGACTCGAAGTTCTCTTTGGCGAGCTTCGGCTGCATTTGCTCGTCGTAAGTGACCCCCAGTCCAAACAGAGCGTCGGGACGCACAGTCGACGATTCCATGGATCGGTTCTGAATCAGCTGATTGTAAAGCGTGATGGCCCGTTCGGGATTGCCAACACGTGCTTCTGCCTCGGCGGCATAGTACAACGCTTTGTCTGCGAAACTGCCGTCAGGATACTTTTCGATGAGTGCGGAAAGCACTTTGGTCGATTCCGTCAGCATCGCCTTGCGCGGTTCGCCGTCCACACTCATCGCTTGTTGGTAAAGACTCCATCCAAGGTTTACCAGCGACTCTTCTCTTTGCTTGAGATCCGCATCTTCCAAAGCTCCGCGAAACTGCGCGATCGCAGACGGGTAATCCGGTGTTTCTTGTTGCAGGTAACATACGCCGAGAAAATGCCGTGCACTCGATGCGAGTGGGTCCGACGAATAGTCTTTGAGCAATCGGTTCCACTGTTCGATTGCTAGCGGAAAAGCTCCATTGTTTTGTGCGTTGGCAGCGTCGGCGAAAATCTCGCGAGCTCGTTCCTGTTTGCGTTCCTTTTCTGATAGCTTGGGATTTCCTCCAACAGGTTGCTTTCCGGGCGACTGAGGCCCCGGTTTGGCTCCCGGCTGCTGTGCCGCGGCGGGACCGACCAGCAGACCAGCGATCAAGAATGCTGCGAAAAGTCGCCTTGCAGACTTTTTGGCCGAGTTCATCGGGTGGTTCTGAGTAACGAGTCGTTCGTGTTTTTTCATGGTTGTCCCGATAGTTACGCAAAAAAGTACCGGTAATAGAACGCTATTTGTTGGTTGAAGCCGATATGCGGTGTTGGCCGAACCAAGTCTGTAGTTTACCGTAGTAGTCACCAATCGGAAAGTTTTCCCCGCGGCGTGAATCGAATTGGCGTGGCTAGCACTGTCTAACATACCAGTTTTGCCCTACCGCTACATTTTGAAATCGATACGCCTTTTGCATCGTTTTCTCGCCGCCGATTGCGTTGGTTCGTTGCTGAACTTTTTGACCCCTGACTCCCGAAATCTTAAATGCACATCCTGGTAACTGGCGGCAACGGCTTCATTGGTTCCCATTTGACGGAACGATTACTCGATGCTGGGCACGAAGTGTCGATCGTAGACGATTTGAGTACGGGCCAGAAAACCAACTTGGACGGCGTTCTCAGCAACCCCAGGTTAAAGGTTATCCACGCGGATCTCGGGGACGCTGACTTGGTAAAACAAGTCTGTCAGGATGTCGACGTTGTGTATCATTTGGCGGCGGCGGTCGGTGTAGCTTTGATTGCAAAACAACCGATTCAAACGATCCATCGCAACATCTATCCCACGCAATTGTTGCTCGAGGAATTGCGTCGACTGCATCTGGCCGGCAAAAAGGTCAGTATGTTCCTGGCCAGTACCAGCGAAGTGTATGGCAAGAACCCCAAAAGTGTTTGGACCGAAAATGATGATCTCGTTTTCGGGGCTACAACCAAGCCGCGTTGGAGCTATGGAGCGAGCAAGGCGATCGACGAGTTCTTGGCGCTGGCATGCGTACGTGAATGCAATATGAATATTGTGATCGGCCGATTTTTTAATGTCGTCGGTCCTCGTCAATCCGGCGCCTACGGAATGGTGCTGCCTCGTTTTATCTCTGCGGCCATCGCTGGCAAACCATTGATCGTCCACGACGATGGGAAACAAGAACGTTGCTTTGCCCACGTTTCCGACGTGGTGGGTGCGGTCGTTTCTCTGATGAATACCCCATCCTGTTTCGGAAAGATCTACAACATTGGCGCCGACCAGCCCGTATCGATCTTGGAAATGGCTCAACGGGTCATCGCTATCGTAAATCCGAAATGCACAATCGAATTTCAATCTTATTCACAAGCTTACGATGATGATTTCGAGGATATTCGTCGTCGCGTGCCTGATTTGACCCGATTGAGACAAGCAATCGGCTACCATGCTACGCAGTCGCTCGATGATATCATTCGCGACGTTTGGCGAGCATCACGCGCATGATCCCCTTCTAAACTCACGGTAAAACTCGACATGATGATTCGATTCTCGCGGCCATGCTTGCTGGTCTTGTGCTGCATCCTTCCAGTACTATCTGCGTACGGGCAGTCCACACCGGAAGATTACTTTGTATTCCTGACGTCGGGAAAGTCATCGGAGGGAATCGCGAAAGAGATTATTCAGCAAAAGCAGGTCGCGCACATCGACAACTTCAAGAGGCTTGCCAAACTCGGAATGCTCTTTGCCGCAGGCCCTTGCGCTGATCCCGCCAAGCACACACGAGGAATCGTCGTCATCAAAGCGGATTCGCTCGACGACGCGATCAGTAAATTTGGCCCCGATCCGTACGTGACCGAAGGCTTCCTCAACGCAGAACTCAACCCTTACAAAGTCCTCGCGGGGAAACTGCAGTTGGTTCTCGAAGATGTCCCCTTAGAGGAAAGCACGATCGTCATCTTGTCCCAAGGCTCAGGCTGGGAGGATACGAACGCAGAGCAATCGATCGATGCTATCAAGCAGTTCGTATCGGCACAGCATGCTGCTGGCAAGCTTGGGTTCGCGGCTTTGTTCCATGGTAAAACAAACGATCAAGCAAAACGTGTTGCAATGATGTTCTTTCGTGGCAAAGTCGTACCCGACGTTTCTGCGACGCTGGAATCGTCAGCCTTTGTGGCCAACAAGTCCATCCGTTTTGAAGCGTTTCCGCAATACATGGCCCAAGGCACCATTGCGAAATAAGCTTCTGCCGAGAAACCTGCCGTACAAAAAAACGCTTTAATTGTCTCCAAGAATGGGGTTTTCGGGACGAATGGGAATGCAGTTCTTCCTATAACCCAGGGATCCAAGATGAGTAGGACTACATCGATGAGCGGGCAAGGCTCAACAGGAAACGTCATTTGCGCCATCGCAAGCTTCATTTACCCAGGACTTGGGCAATTAGCGCAAGGTCGATTCATCGCCGCAGCGATCTTCTTTGTGATGGCAACTGTTCTGTGGTTTCTTCTTATGGGATGGATCATCCACATTTGGGCCACCTTGGATGCCGCACTCTTTCGAGCGTAGCTACTCAACTTGCCAGGGATTGAAGTTTTATTCGCGACCTGGAAAGCAGTTGATCACGCGGTTGGTCAAGAATTCTCCAGGAGAAACTGAACAGCTTGACGACTTAGTTCGGCAGCGTTCTTGACTCCGAGTTTTCGCTTGATGTTTTCTCGGTGCGTATCGATCGTATGAGAACTGAGCATGAGTTGGTCCGCGATTTTGCCACTGGTCAACCCATTCCCGATCAATCGAAAAATCTCCAGTTCACGATCCGTGAGTGAATCGATCGGGTTTTTGTTATGGCTCTTGTTGCCCAACGCCTGAGCAACCAGCCGATTGGTGATCTCTTCGCTCACATAGCGTTCCCCCTTGAGAACTGTCCGAATGGCTTCGATCACCTTCTCCCCAGAATCCTGCTTGTTCAGGTACCCGAGCGCGCCGGCTCGCAATGCTCGTTCTGCATAAAGGGACTCTTGAAATCCCGATGAAACGAGGACTTTCGTTTCGGGAGCATGACTTTTGATACGCTTTATCAAATCAATTCCGTGCCCGCTTTTGAGTGAGATATCGACGATGGCAAGCTCCGGAAGATGCTCGCGAACGAGCTTCATGGCATCTTCTTCGCTACACGCTTCGGCGCATACGTCCAAGTCAGCGAACGCGGAAATGCGCATGCGCAGTCCTTCGCGTACCATAGCGTGATCATCCACAATGAGTATTCTCGAAACAGCCGATTTGCCGATCATGATTCTCTTTTTCCCCGCAGTGCGTTACTGCTTGATGAGGATGATGCATCGCAACGATGTGCCACCCTCTGCTCTATTTTCAAACTGCAAAAGGCCCCCGATAAGATTGGCGCGATACTCCATGGTTCGCAATCCCATCCCCTTCTCCCGACTCTCGATGGAATGCATTTTGTCTTGATCCATGCCAACCCCATCATCCCGCACCTCCAAGACGATTTGCTCGGCGTTTTGTGTTAGAGAGACAACGATCTGGTGAGCTTGTCCGTGCCGTATCGAGTTATTGATGGCTTCTTGAGCGATGCGATACAAATGCGATGCGGTTGTATTGTCATTGATTTCGATAGTCTCGGTGCATTCAAATCGACAAAGGATATCGTCGTGCGCGTCGGTGGAACTGGCCAACTCGCGAAGCGCCGACTGGAGGCCTTCCGCGTCGATCTGGACGGGCATAATGCCGTGGGCCAGTTCCCGTACATGGCGATTCGCAGTGACCAGCCCTTGCGAAATCAGGGATACTATCTTTCGGACCCGCTCGAACATCGCTTCGTCTAGTTGCCAGCCTTCGTTGGCATTCTTCTGGACGCTAGAAGCATCCCGGATCATCTCTACGAGAGAGCCAGCAAAGAGCGATAGTCCCGTCAGTTCTTGCTGCGTCCCATCATGCAATTCCTGCCCGATACGACGTTGCTCGTCCGCTGCGATTTCGAGAATATGCTTCTGCATCTCCTTGCGAGATGTGATCTCGCGAAGAATCCCCGTAAACAGCCCTAGGTGATCGACTTGACTCACGGCGAGATCGGCTGGGAACGTGCTGCCATCTTTTCGTCGGCAGAGTACCTCCCGACCGATACCGATGATTCTCGCTTCTCCGGTCTCATGGAAACGATTCAAATAACCATCGTGTTCGCTGCTAAAGGGCATCGGCATTAGCATAGTAACTCGTTTGCCGATGAGTTCGTCCCTCTGGTAACCGAACATAGTCTCTGTTGCCCCGTTAACACTCTCGATCAGCCCAGTCTTGAGGATGGTTATGATTGCATCCGATGCCGCGTTGTGTATGGCACGCATCCTTTCTACACTCTCACGCAAATCGGCAACGGCTCGCTTGAGTTCCGACGTATTGGTGACCAACGTTACCACGTGTGATGCTTGTCCCAACTCATTCAGCAGAGGCGAACAGAACATTTGTGTGGAAACGACAACACGGTCTTTGCGTATGTACCGACCTTCGCATTCGTAGGACGAAATTTGTCCTAATTGCAATCGATTCATGCCAGCATCGTACGATGAAAAATCGTCTGGGTGCAAAAGAGACTTCATCTGGATAGTCGACAGCTCCTCTTCGGAGTAACCAACCAGCTTGTAATATGCCGGATTGCACTGCTGGAAATTACCTGTCCAATCTGTGATTGCTATGCCCGACGAGGTATTCTCAAAAATCTTTCGAAAACGCAACTCCCCTTCGCGACGCGACGCTTCTTGGATTTTGCGTTGCGTGATATCGACAAACGTGATGACGACTCCAACTACGTGATTGTCTCGGTCTCGATAGGGCAAGATTCGACGCAGGTAACATTTTTCTTCGTCCGTGGTCACCTCAGATTCCAGTACGCTGTTGTTGGCCAGAACCTTTTGGCAGTCCTCCAGCATCGATACGTCTTTGAACCGAGGCGCAAAGTCTCGCAAATTCCTTCCGGTATCGCTATTGACCAAGTGAAGCAACGAAACAGTGGATGGAGTAAAGCGTTGGATAACAAGCTTTTCGTCTAGGAATATCGTGGCAATTTCAGTGTTGGTCATCAAGTTGGACATATCGCTATTCGAACGGTCCAGTTCGGCAATCTTGCCTAGCAGTTGGCTGTTAACCTTGCTCAGCTCTTCTACCAACGTTTGCAGCTCTTCTTTGGAGGATTCCAGCTCTTCATTCGCGGACTGCAACTCCTCGTTCATCGACATGATCTCTTCGTTGGACGCTTTGAGCTCTTCGTTAGAACTCTCCATCTCGATGTGCGAGTTGTCCAACTCCGACTTAAGGCTCGTCAGGTCAATCTCGAGCTGCCTAACTTGATCGGTCGCCTGAGACTCCACAATCGACTTAGTAATCGAACCAGTCCCCCGCTTCGAGCGGATGTCGATTGCCCCAAGATCACAAAACAATACCAGCAGCAATCCTTCATGGGTCGATGTCTCATGGATAGGCCGTACCGTAATCTGGCATTTGAAATTGACTCCGTTTCGTAGCAGATGTGCGTAAGGTTCAATCGCCGTGGACTCATCTCGCATAGCCCTAAGGACAGTAGTTCGCAGTTTGGTCTGCAATCCCGGGCGGGCCATTGATAGCAGATCTTTGCTGATGGCGCCGACAGGTAGTTCTAGAAAGTCGGACAATGGCCCCATGACATAGAGGATTTCAAATCGTCGATTCACTATTGCTGCCGCTGGCGCATATTCTCGTAAGATCAACGACTCGAAAAGCTCCTTGATATCCGTGACACTATACTTCTCTGGGGAAAGGCTACGTTTAGAATCAAGTTTAGGGTTGCTAGGCAATAGCTGATTTGAGGGTGAATTCTTCTGCGATCGCGAGTGTCCGATGCGTCGAAAGAGACGCCATTTCTTTGAAACAACGTCGAATTGATTCGTAGAGCGGAGAATCGATTCGGATGGACCGAGAAATAGGTAGCCGTTTTCTTTGATCGCAAAATGAAATGTGTCCACCATCCTCTTCTGAATTGAAGGTTCGATATAAATTAGTAGATTGCGGCATGAGATCAGGTCGAGCCTGGAAAATGGCGTGTCGCTGATCAGGTTCTGATGCGAGAAAACGATCGTTTCCCGGAGCTGCCTACTAACCTGATAGTGTGTCAGATTGATCTTGCTAAAGAACTCTTTTAGTCGTTCCGTCGAAAGGTCCTTGACAATGCTACTCGGAAAAACACCTCGCCTGGCATGTTCAATAGAATGCTCGTTGATGTCACTCGCAAAAATTTGAAGCTGTACAGCCTTGTTCCTTTTCCGGAAGGCTTCAAGTGCTAGAATCGCTATTGTGTAAGCTTCTTCACCCGTCGCACAACTGGGAACCCAAATTCGAATAGGAATATCGTCTACTTGATTTTCGACCAGCTTATCGATCACCTCGGTACTCAATACCGCAAAGGCATCGGGCTCTCGAAAGAACGACGTCACGCCGATCAAAAAGTCTTTACTTAGTGCGACAACTTCCTCGGGATGCGAGCGCAAATAGACCAAGTATTGGCTTAGATTGGGAATTTGTATGATTCCCATCCGCCGGTCGAGTCGCCGCTCGAGCATGTTCCTTCTGTACGCAGTGAAATCGCTTTTCGTTTGAGCCCGAATGAGTTCCAGCACCTGCTTTACTTCCTCGAATGGCAAATTCGGCTGGGACTCAGATGCTTGTTCAAATCCGCCGAACTCTGGCAATGAAAGATTGACAAGTGCTTGAGGTATATTCTCCGGAGCCAAAACGAAATCTACCAAGCCCGTCGCGACTGCGTTTCGTGGCATTGAATCGAATTCAGCCGTTTCAAAGGATTGTGCAATCACCATCCCGCCACAACGTTTGATTTCCCGTATGCCAGACACACCGTGGCTTCCTGTACCTGACAGGATTATCCCGATCGCCATGTTGCCGCAATCGATGGCCAGAGAACACAAAAAGAAATCTATCGCCGTAACCTGGCTCTCCGCATCCGGAAGTGGACTCAGCTGCAGTCGCCCGCTTTCGAGCGACATGAAGCGGTTTGGAGGAATAACGTAAACGGTATTCTTTTCTATTGCGGCTCCATGCTGAGCCTCCATGACCGGCATGGTCGTCTTACTCGACAAAAGCTCAACCAATAGGCTCTTGTGATTTGGATCCAAATGAGGCACGACGACAAACGCCATATCGCAAGGAGTTTTGACCGCGGCAAAGAGACTCTTTAAGGCGTTCAGCCCCCCCGCTGAGGAACCTATCCCGACAACCGCAAATCGTTCCATCCAGCATTTGGCTTTCGCATATGAGACTCAGCTCAA
>CAIXME010000389.1 GCA_903920425.1 uncultured Pirellula sp.
ATCGTTAGTCGACAAACCTGCTGCTGTGGTTTTGATTACGGATGGACAAGTCAATGACGGGATGAGCTTGGCAGACGCTTCGGAGCTGGCTGCATCGGAAAAGGTCCCGGTTTTCACCATTGGCTTAGGCGAATCAAGTGAACCATCGGATTTGGGAATCTTGTTCGTGGAGCATTCGCAGCGTGTTTTTCGTGCTGATGTGCTGCGGGGTAGTGTGACTGTCAAAGAACGAGTTCCTGCGGGCGAAAGTTATACCGTAGAAATAAAACAAGATGGTCGCATTGTGTGGGCCAAAGAACTTGTCTCGCTTGGCAATGGGGTGCGCCGGATCGAGTTCGATATGCCTGCCGAAGGGCTTGTGGATTCGGCAAAAGAAGCAATTGCGGACGGCATGGAATATGCCGCCGTTCCGATCGATTTGCTGTTTGAAATCCATTCGCAAACCAAAGAAGTATCGCTAGAAAACAATCGCTATGCATCGGCGCTATGGGGCGTCGATCGAAAGAATCGCGTTCTGGTCTTGGACCGAAGGGGTGGTTGGGAAACACGCTACATAAAGAATGCACTGCAACGGGATGCCGTTTGGGATGCCACCGTTGCGATCGGGCCGACCGCTTTTGCGAGTGACTTCTTCCCCAATTCTCGCGATGCGTTGTTCGAGTACGATCTGACCATCATGACGCTTGAAACCTTCTCGAGCATCACGCCGGTCCAGCTCTCGTGGCTCAAGGACTTTGTCGCCACATCGGGCGGCGGCTTAATCGTTATGGACAGCAACCGACCAATAGACATGCAGCAAGTCCCTGATCTCGAAAGCTTGTTGCCTGTGCAATTCCCCGATTCGGAGGCAGTAGCCTCGGCTGCCATTCGCTCTTTACAGTTGGGTTCGTTTGCGGTCGGGCAACCTGCGTTTGGATTGTCCAGTACAGAAGAGGGCAACGCACGACTGTGGAGCGAGTTGCCGGTACCAAAATCATTTCGACGTGTCGCCGTTGCACCGGGCGCTGACGAGCTCCTATTTGGGTTGAGTCAGGATGGCTCCACAACCAAACAATTGCTTTGCGCGACACGACTGGTCGGACAAGGCCGCGTATTCTACTCGGCAACCGACGAAACGTGGCGATGGCGTTACAACGTGGCGGATTTGTACCATCAACGCTTTTGGAACCAGATTGCGAATTGGTGCATGCGTTCTCCATTTGCCGTGAATGACTCCTTCGCCTCGCTTGATACGGGGTTGCGAATGATTTCCACAGAGGATGTGGTTACGATCCGCACCAAGTTAAAGCAAGATGGCGCACAGCCTTTGGAGAATGCCACTGTTCAAGCGATCTTGGAACGTGACGGTCAACGCATCGCGTCCATTCCTTTGGCTCAAGAGCCCGACGCACGCGGTTTCTACCGTGCGACCGCTGGTCCCTTTGCCGTTGGGGATTACGTTGTACGATTGGAAGTCGCTGGGATTCCACAAGATGCAACACGCATAACAAGCCAGTTTAAAGTGCAACCTCCTATCGATCTAGAGATGGAGTCTCTCGCGTGCAACGTTGTCGATCTTGAAAAAGTTGCGAGCGCAACCGGTGGGTCTTTTGCGATGATTGAGGAAGCGAACACGATCGTCGATAAATTGAAGGCGTATCGGACTGGTAAGATCGTAGAATCGAAAACGCTGCTTTGGCAAAGCTATCCTTGGTTCGTCACGATAATGACTTTGCTTTCGATCGAATGGTTCCTAAGAAAACGGGCAGGACTAATCTGATGAGCCAATCTTTATCTTCGTTCGATGCGATACCCATTCCGGCCTCCGGATCGTCACGAGACAACGTACTCGCATTTTTGGGCCGCTTTCAAAGTCGAAAACGAATCCTAGAAGGCGTGCAAGGGTTATGTCTCGCAATCGTTGTTTTGGTTGCGATCAGTTTGCTGATTGTCTGCGTCGATGCAACTGGATTTCTTGCTGAACAGTGGCGTTGGGTGCTTACCATCGGGGCCTATTTGGTTGCCTTGGTGGTTGGATGGCGTGCCGGATTGAGGGGATTCTTTTCGGGAACCACACCCGAAGATTCAGCTTGGGAAGTAGAACAATCCAATCCAGCTTTTCGAGAAAGTTTGATGGCCAGTGTCCAGCTGCGCGACAAGGATGGGGCTATCGCATCGGGATCTCCGGCTTTTGTTAACGCCATCGAGAATCAAGTAGCCAAGCAGCTAAGTCAATGCGAGATTGAAAGCCTATTGCCTTGGGGGCGGGTGCTCCCCAAGCTGATAGCCGTGTTGCTTTGCTTGTCCTTTGTACTTGGGCTATGTGCGGTACCGGGACTGCAATTTTCCGAGCGATTGGCCCGAGCGACGATTCCGTTTTTGTCGCTTGCCAAACCCTCTACGGTGCGAATCGCGATCGTGGAGCCTTCGCCTGAGTCGCTGTCGGTTCCATCGGAACAACTCGTTGCGTTCTCCGTCGAAGTAACCGGGGGACTGCCCGATGAAGCTTTTTTGGAGTTAGTGGAAGGCGAGTCGATCAACACGGTTCCCGATGGGCAGCAGATGGTGCCTGCATCGAATCGCGTGTTGCGAATGAGTCTGGAGAGCCAATCGCCTCTCCGCTTTACCCTGACGGCACCTATCGGTAGTCGCACTACCCGTTATCGAGTTTCGGCAGGAGATGGTCAAACTGCATGGAGAACTATAACCCCGATTCCTCGCCCCAAACCGCTGTCGTTTCATTCGACGGTGCACCATCCGGAGTATGCACAGCAAGAACCTACTCGATCCACGAGCCTCCGTGGAGATATCCAAGGACTAGTCGGCTCACAAATCCATTTCGATATCGACGTCAATCAGTCGCTCCAAAAAGCGTTTCTCTCGGTCGAGTACGAAGCAACAGGCCGTCGCGAATCGATACCGCTTTCTCAGTCCGATCCATCTACGTCATTGCCGCTGACAGCAGGAGCGTCGCATCGCTATTCCGTGGACCTGGAGTTGATGGAAAACGCACGCTACCAGTTGAAAATGGTTTCCAAGTTTGAATACAAAGGGCAGCCGATTGAAAACAGTTTTAGTCCCTTCTATAAACTAGACGCGCAGCGGGACCAGCCTGCTGCCGTTTCTTGGATTGCGAATGAAAAAACCGTGTGGGGACAGCCACCCAAGGCGAACGAATCGGTTCTCGTCACACCTGACGAGGTTGTCTACCTCGCTGCCATGGTCGCAGACAACTTGCCCTTGGAAAGTGTTTCGCAAGAGATCTCTACCAATCGTGGCGAATGGTTAACAGTTCGGTCGAGCCTGCCTTTGGAATGGCTCAATGATAGTTCCGCCGAGGTGCAGTCGTTGGCGAAAACGTCCAAACGCGGAATGCGAATAGGTATCTCGACCTGGGCATGGGACTTGATCGACCTGTCCGCTGAGAGCGGTGACGTAGTGGCAACACGATTGAACGTGGTGGATCGAGCGGGCAATGTGACTTACTCGCCCGAGGTGCAGTTCACTTTGGCCAATCTTGGCTTCGAACGAGACCGGCATAAGTCCTTGAATCGCAGGGCAGAACTGGTAGCGCCGATTGCGGCTCTTCATGATGCCCTCTTAGCATCGCGACAAAGTGTGAGGCAGCAGCTTGATTTGATTCGTGATGTTAGTCTGCCCCAAGAACAGCGGGATGTTGCTGTCAAAGAAGTTCGAGTTGCTATAGAAAAAGCAGTCGAAAATGCCAAGGCGATTCGCACGCTCGCACTGGACATCATGCCGGATATCAGTCAATGCATTGACCAAAATGAGCTGGAGCTCGCTGCGCGAAGTGCCTCCCGTATCGAGAAGGATTTCCTTGAAACGATCCGATTCCACATAACCTCGGACACGTTTAGCAAGGTGCCTCAAAAGGAGATTCAGCAAACCCCGTGGTTCCAACAGGATCGGGATGAAAAATGGAATCGATGCATCCAATCTCATGACGCTGCTTGCGACCATGCGCAGCGACTTTTGGATATCTATCGACAGTTTATCGGACATGAACTGCAAGCAGACCTTACCCTGGATCTGACGTTTCTGATGAATCATCAGCTCGCAGCCCTTTCCCGAAACCCAAAAGCAGATTTCAACTCACTCTCTCGTTCGCACTACGTGTCCGAGCAGTATATGAACTCCATTACCGAGCTTGGTCAGAGCATGACCAATTCCGTTATTGCGGACGTGCGCGATCGATTGAATGAGCTCTATCGCTGGTTGGATCAGAACAAGCTCGAAACACGCGACATTATCGCCTCGGAGGAGAGCGAGCAATCATTGAATCAATTGAGAGCCAGGATCGACCGCAGCGTGAATGAACTGAAGTACATGCGATGGGGATTCAATCTAGGTGGGAATCTAATATGGGCGACGATCGATAGTCGAAAAGACCTCTTTTTACGAGGAGGCACACTATCGAGCCACTTTGACCAGTTCTTCAGCAGGCATCAGCGAAGAAAAGAAGCGATGAACGACAAATCGCTCGATTCAGAACAACTGCTTGCTCGAACCAAGTTGCTTGTGACGGATGCGACAGGCGTATGTTACACATCGCTCGGGCAGATGCTTGATCGACGGGATATACATCAAAGTCGCAGTCATTCGGACCCTATGTTCGCAAGCGATATGGGCATGGCGCATCGCGCATGGACAAGAGTTCTGGAACAATGGGTGGAATCACCTATGACTGCGGACGAAAGCCTGGCCAGCTTGCAGGCGATAGCCAAGGCATATCGCATTCTGGAGTCCGCGCACGAAGCGGTCGAGGCGAGGCTGGCGGTTCAGACATTACGCCCCCTGGAACAGTTTGAATGGAAGTCGATGGAGGCTCAATTGTTCCATCCAAAGCAATGGGATAGCGTTCCACATCGACTGGAAATCGCTCATCAATGGATGAAGGAAGCTGGTTTTCCCAACGCGATTGCAGACAAGTTCAACTCGCTGCGCTGGTCAGAACCATTTTCAAGTGTGTCGAGTAAACTCCATCCGAGACGCGATGCGAATAATACCAAAATCGAACCCGCTGCCGATGATCTGCACGCATTAATGCAGTTGTGGACAAAAGCAGAACAGGAAGCACAACCTACGATTGACGAGGCTCGGGCGACCTTAGCCCGATTTGCACCTACGGTTTCCGAGCTAGCCAGGACTGCGGCGGAATCAACGATGCAACTTGAGGAAATGACAAAGAGGCTCCAGGACGGTCCGCAGGCCGCAGCGGAAAACGAAGCGACTGCAAAGCCCGCACCTGCTTCGCCGCCCCCGACTCCGTCGGAAATCCAGTTGCAGCAAGAGATCGCCGATAGAAAGACGTCGCAACTACAAGATGCTTTGATTGAGTTAGCTCGAAAGCAAAATCTTCTCAATGAATTTGAATTGCAAGCTGCCAAGGACAGCGACCTTGCGCTAAAGCTCGTGGATGCCGTGACGCTACCGATGATGCAGTCCGTGAGCGAAGCCATGGAGGCCGTAAGCCAGCAAATGGCCAGTCCAGAACAAAGCACTGCGCCAGAGAGCAAAGCCGAAACCGATTCCAAACTGGCAAAAGCTGTGCAGCAAGAAGACAAGGCGGTCAAGGCTCTCGAACGCGTTGCAGACCACTTCAAATTGCTGGAAGATGCCATGGTGGCGAATGAAAATGAAGTGAGTAAAGAGCTTGATCGCTCAAGAGAGGAATTTGAGAAAGCCACTGCGGAAGCTACCAGGGAATACGAATTGCAGCCAGATTCACCACCCATGCTTGATGACACAAAGAACTATGAACGGGCCCAAGAGCTTGCTGAGTTGGCAAACAGTGATCCTGAATCGCTGATGAAGAAGCTTGAGCAAGAGCTGAAAAGCAACGCGCCCATGAAGCAAGAACTTTCAGAGATCTCTAAGTCGAACTTGCAATCGGTAACGTCGGAACTGAAAAACGCTGCAAAGACCGAGCAGTCACTCGCCAAGCAACTTGAAAGTTCGGATCTTAGCCTCGCCAGCGAAAAGAGACTTGCTTTGGAACAACTGCGGTCCGCCGCCGATCAGTCGGAGCGGTTTGCTGCCAGGCTTCTCAACAAAAGTTCGCAAGCGTCGAGCCGAGCTGGTGATCGTGAGGCGAGTACCAAGCTAGACACTCAAGCCCAAAAGCTGCGCAGTGCCGCCAACGCGGCGCGCAGCTTGAGCGAACAATCGACACGCAAGGAGATCGATAAGACTTCGGATCAATTGAACGAGCAGTTGGCGGAAACTCAGTCGCTCATCTCCGAGGTCGCGAAGACCATTGAACCCATGGTTGAGCAGCCAGTCGCCAAGGATGAGTCCAAGCGACAGAATGCAAGAAACGACATGCAGAATCTGCAGAACCAGATGCGTGACGAGTTGATCAACCAGGCTCGCGAAGCAAACAAACAATCGCAACAGCAGCTTGAGCAATTCCAGAAAAGAGTTGGAGAGTCCGATCGCAACCTTGAAAACGCCAGAAAGCAAAAGAAAGATGCAAAGAATAACTTTGATAAAAACCCAAGCGATGCTGGGGCCAAAGATTGGCTAAAGCGAGCCTCGGTTTATGAGGAGCAACAGGCGATTGGAAATAGCAATGCAAAGAAGTTGGCAGAGCAATCGGAGCGACATGCTTCGCAGTCAAAAGAAAGACTCGAATCATTTGAGCGCTCGGAAAAAGCAAATGTCGACAAACCAAATCCACAAGCAGCGCTAGCAAAGGAGCAAATGGATAAGGCCAAGTCGCAGGTCGAGTCGATTCAGAGTCAGCTGCAACCTGTTTCAGAAGCCATCAAGAATCTTTCGGCTCCGAGGAGTGCTACGGCGGAACTTGACAGTCAGAATAAGCAACAAGCAAAAGTGCAATCTCAAGTTGCAGAGGCCGCAAGCGAATTGGCGCGGAGTGCACGACATGAGCAGCGGCTCGGCAATGCGACGGCGGCGAGCGAATTGGGGGCCCTGCAGACGCAAATCGAGAAAGTCAACCAAGGTGCCGTTCAGGACGCTAGGGACCAGCTTCAAAACGATTACAAGGCTGCAGATTCAGTCGATGCGGAACAATCACTGCAGCGGCGTGAGCAGCCGATCGAGCAGCCGTTTGATCGGCCGCAATCGCAAAGCGCACAAGATAAGCTCGCTTCTGCTTCAAACGCACTTGCTGATCAAGCTGCTGTGATAGACCAATCGCTCGGGAAGAATGCGCAGTCTGGCAATCAAGAAAAGAGCAATGCCTCAGAAAGCGAGAATGCTGGTTCCGAACCTAAAACCGGCGAGACAAAGATGGATCGCCAAGGTGATCTGAATCAACGCGAGCAGCAAAAAGCGGAAGCAAAGGAAATGGCGAGGATGCTCGACGATTTGGATCGTCAATTGAATTCGCCTCAAAACGACTCTTCTGAGGATGCCGATTCCAATGCTTCGCAGAGCCAGGAGAAATCATCGTCCAAATCCAAGTCCGACTCCGCTAATTCGAGTGCGAAAAGTGCCAAGTCCTCAGCAAACAGCCAGAGTGATCAAACGGGTGTGAGAAGCACGTTTGAAGACTCTTTGCGTGCATCCGCAGACCAGCTGGCTGGAAACATGAATCAAGATCGTCTCAGCCAACGAAACGCAAAACAGCAAGCGAAAAGCAAACTTGGAAACGATTCACTCGGAAAGCAATCGAAAGGAGCAACTCCAGGGCGTGATCTTGCCAAGCCGGAATTGGGAGGAACATTCAATCTACCCGGCATGGCCAAAGAGACGCCTCGCGATTGGGGGAAACTGCGTTCACAACGAGCTGAAGATGTTGTGGAAGGATACCGAGACGAGTTTGATCCAGAATTCAGCCAAGCGATCCAGGCATACTATAGGGCGATGAGCGATAAGGCGTTGAACAGCAAGGGAAAGTAGTCTCCCAACCTATCTTCAGTATCGACAAGTCTCTACAAAAAAGGTGAGTGTGCCATGATACAAGGCGAAATTGATGAGATCCTTTACAACGATCACGAGGACGCTGACGGATGGCGATTGACCGATGGCACCTTGGTCCATTTTCCTGTAGAAGTCGGCGAGGAACTCGGGCTGTGGATTGACGAGGGAGATGAAGTCGAAATGGAAGGCGAGAGCCGTATCGATCGCAGTGGTGATCTGGTCTTCTTTCCAAACTATATCGAAAGCCAAGGCTGGTCGCTAACGTTCGACCAACACTTGCCGCCTCCGATGAGATCGGGCAAACCGTCTGATCGTTCGCAATTGCACGAACATGAAGCTCCGGTAACCAATGAGGATATCATGCGAGAGCTAATCAGGATTCGCAAGATGCTCGAGAAATGGAATGGTTAAGAGACTACCCCTGCGTTCCACAAGCATAGTTTTGGCCAGCTGCGGAACCTGATTCACCGATGGGGCAATCCGGGCAAGCCCATCAGGGGCAGGTGAGTTGCTTCGCCGTAATCGGTTGCTTTTTTTAGAACAGTGCCTACTCGTCTTCGCCGTCAGTCGGCTCGTCCGACTGGAGCGAAAGGCTGACAGGCTAGAAAAGAGCTAGCCCAGTGTAAAGGCTCCCAGACGGGCTTGTCCCGTCTGAAGCCACAGGTTCATTTACTAGCTGCTAATCGGCTTCGTTGCAAAGAAGGGTGGCCTTCCTCCATAAATCAGGCCTTCCGCTTTTTGGGTTTCTCTTCCATCACTTCATTAACACGGTACTGCACCATCCGCTTGATCAAGTCATAGGGTATCGGTGAGTCCAAGGGAAACTGGACCGAGCCTTTCGCCCAGGTGTAGTTCGCAATCTCCTTTTGAAATGCAGTAATACCAGAGGGTGACGGATAGAAGCCGATATGGTTCTTGAAGGCTGCGAAATGCACTAGATTCTCCTTGAGGAAAAAGGTAGGCATTCGATACTTGATCATCTCGGTCGCTTTCGGTGCCTCTTTGATGATGGTTCTGCGAATCTTTTGGAGTATCGCTCGTACCTCTTCGGGATATCCAGCAATATACGCATCGATATCGGCTGGTATGTCTGCAGACGCTTTCGGATCGCTTTTCATGGCAATGTGTTCTCGTGAGTTGCAGGGCTTGAACGGGGGAAGCGAATAGTTGGCTAGCCACTAATGCTGAAAAAGAGACCTGACCCCTTTTTGAGTCTCAGGAGCGGCCGGCTGAAGCCGGTACACCAACTTGCGGAACTAAAAACCTTTGGTGGCAAACCTTAGCCACTCAATCCGTCTCTCATCGCTGGATTATGGATACGATACAAAACATGCCTGCAGACTGGCGAGTCCATTGGGACCAATGGATGGTCAAAGTCTTCCTGGGGATTGGTGATCATCCCGATTTTCTCCATTACGTTGCGAGACTTCATATTTGATACAGCAGTCATCGATACGACTTCGGGTAATCGCAACGATTCGAATGCGAAATGCAATGATGCGAATGCGCCTTCGGTTGCGTATCCAAATCCCCAATACGGTTTGGCCATTCGCCATCCGATTTCGACACACGGTGTAAAGTGGGTTTCGTAGCGAGGGTGCCCCAAACCGATTAGGCCAGCAAAGGGTACGATGCCTGGCAGTTCTACTGCCCAGAATCCGAAACCATGATCGTCAAAGTGCTTTTCAACTCGATCTACCATGGCGTCGCTTTCTTCTCGGGTAAGCAAGCCAGGAAAAAACTCCATGACGTCTGGATCTTGGTTCATCTTTGCGAATGCATCGCGGTCCGCTTTCACCCAGCGTCGAAGAATCATCCTCGGGGTTTTGATGCTCTCGGGTAGCATCGATTTTGCGTCAATCATGATGTTTTGATGAATCTTGTGGGGCTCTAAAAACCAAGTCAACAATACGATTTGCTGAGTTGCCTAAACCAGTAGGGGGTTCCAATCGCAGTGGCGGTTCCTAGCGGGTTTCAAATCGGCGAACCAATTAGAGTAATTTGCATAACGGGTACAACCCGAATATCCTTCACCCCGAAACTCACCTTCTCGAGTCGCCGAACGTATGCACCCTTCGAGGACCTGAGTATCCTAAGAACTGCCTCGGCCAGGACCTGTTCGTTGAAAGTACAGGAAATGCGCCAGGGAGAGCTTTCTCTCATTAACGACACCCCGACTTCATTTTTAGCAGTGTATTACTTACATGCAAATTTTAAAAGCACTCATCACCGCTGCAGGACCTGGACAAACCGCGTTACCATTGCAACGATTGGTCGATCGGGACGGCGTCGAAAAAACAGCTCTCGAAATGATCATCGAGGAAATCGCGTCGGCCGGCATTGAATCGGTTGGCATTATCATCAGTCCTGGCAACGAGGAAGCGTATCGGCGCGCCGCTGGTCGGTACCTTGACCGTCTCACGTTCGTGGAACAACCTAAGCCCACGGGTTATGGTCAAGCGATTTTGTGTGCAACGGAGTTCCTCGGCAATGAGCCATTCTTGCACTTGGTCGGGGACCACTTGTATTTGAGTTCGCAAGGAAAAGGGTGCGCGCAACAGTTGATTGATGTTGCAAAGCAAGAAGGTTGCTCCGTGTCCGGAGTGCAACCTACCAAAGAGAAAATGTTACCATTCTTCGGTGCAATCGGCGGTCAGCGCCTGCCACAAACGGACAGGCTGTACGAAGTGAAACGGGTGATCGAAAAGCCTACCCCGACCATCGCCGAGCAAGAGCTCAATATTGCTGGCTTTCGGTCCGGTCTGTACTTGTGCTTCTTTGGTATGCACGTTCTAACGCCTGCTTGTTTGGAAATACTTGAGCGATTGGTCGCCACGGAAAAAAGGCCGATTGCGTTGGCCGAGGCTCTGGATCAGTTGGCAAGCCGAGAACGCTATCTCGCATGCGAAGTTCAGGGACATCGCTACAACATTGGCATCAAGTACGGTTTGCTGAATACCCAGATCGCATTATCTCTATCCGGAGTAGATCGCGATCGCGTCCTGAGCGATATGGTCGAGTTGTTGGCAACTCAGAAGTAGTCGTCTCACACACCAATCATTCGTCCCCTTGTATTTGATCGGTTATCGTAAGTTCTATGCAAACCGCGAATTCCAGTTCTACCAATTCAACGACCAGCGATTCGAACCCATGGATCGAGACGATTCTGTCGCTCGAGGATTCGGTTCGCCACCGAACGTTGGAGTCTCTATGTGCGGGTCTCAATACCGCTGACCTCCTCGATGCGGCTGGCCAATTGGATCGCTTTCGGCGTGATGCCAGCAACCTGTACCATCGCGTTCGAGCTCATTTTTTCTTGGCAGCCATTTATCGATTCTACTTGCCGAAAACGTTTCCAGAGACGTGTAGCGGATTGCTGCCCTACGAAGCCTACCAGCATATACTCGAGCGACGCTTTCCCGAAGCGATCGACCAGCTTCTGCTCGTTCAGCGCGACCAAGGACCTACGTTGGCTATCTCCAGCGCTCTATCCAGAGCGTATCACCAGTTAGGAATCCAAACACTTGCAGATCAGGTGCGTCGCAGTGTTCGAACGGTGCGAGGGAATCAATGGATGTTTCGCATTGGGCACCCAAGCGAACACCCGTTGCGTTTAAGCAAGGCACTGCACCAAAGCGATCCTGAAACGGGCGACTTCCCCATACTTTGCGAGAAGACCAGCGTGCGCATGGACTTTTCGCACTCCGGTTGGAGTGATATCTTCTTTTTGGGGATGGACTATCCCGAAGGAGCGAAGGTTTTAAACGCTTCGGTGGATCTCGGTGTCTATGGTCGCGACTCCAAGCCTCGTCCTCCTGTAGAGGCTTACCTGCGAGTCATTGATCGGCCTGTACTGCGGTTGGTCAGTACCGACTTAGGAGCCGAGGTTGAAATAACAGAGATCGACGAAGTGTTCGACTTTGCCAAGGATTACTTGGGATTGCTCAAGTCTGCATTGATTGCTTCGGGGGTCATTCCGCCTGCCATGGAAGGCTGCCACGGCAAGATGTCGGAGTTGCTCAAAACTCTGATTGGTCGGTCAGGGCTTGGGCTGGAGCTTGTTAGCAAGGTAAACGACATACCTAAAGGCTCGCGATTAGCCGTTTCCAC
>CAIXME010000390.1 GCA_903920425.1 uncultured Pirellula sp.
GTAGCGGAAGATGTGAATCTTCCGGTCTCGCAGCGTGGAAGAAAGAAAAAGGGGCGAAGGCATAGTAGCCGCTCAGTCATAGCTCACCTGGCACGGGGCCAGGTGTGGCTTTTTCAAGGGGGGATTCTGTTCTCGTAGCGGAAGATGTAAATCTTCCGGTCTCTCAGCGGGTTTTGTTCCGGTCTCGTAGCGGAAGATGTGAATCTTCCGGTGGCCTCCCTTTTCGCCATCGCGTTTCTCCTACAAAAATACGGGCGAGCACGAAAACTGCAGAGAAACGAGCTTATTAAGTGCGGCGTATTGTAGCCTTCGTTTCAATGAGAGTTTCACCGTTTTACCCAGCAAATCCTGCGACTCCGCCGAGTCTACTTGATGTTTTCCCACTTGCGCTTCATCGACCGAAAGCGGAGTAGTCGATAGACAATCTGGATTCCATCGCGAGAATGGAGTCCTATGGAGCGATGCGGAAATAGTCTGCATCGTGCACACAATCAAAAGGAGCCAAGGTTGAAACGGTATACCGCATTCCTAAAACAAACGTGGTGGATTTGGTCCATCTACCTAACTGTCTCTATCCTGCTGATCACGTTTCTAAGCCCAGTGTTCATTGCTGTTATTCCAATGATCATCGTGGTATTTTTTTACTTTGCTTTGATCCGATACGACGACGATGGAAACTTCATTGGCGCCTAGACGCCTTTTGCACCTAGTTGCATCCTTTTGTACACGCAAGTCATTGCTGAATTCGCTTACCACTCGAACTCGGCTCGTGATGACTTTGTTGCTGTTCAGCATTGCCCTGGTTGTCCCTGCTCATGTCGCGGCCGAGCCACCGAATGTCCTCTTGATCGTCTCGGACGATCATGCTTGGACCGACTACGGCTTTATGGGACACCCAAGCATTCAAACACCCAATATCGATCGACTTGCAGCGACCGGTCTGACGTTCACGCGAGGCTATGTCCCCTCCAGTTTATGCTGCCCAAGCCTCGCTAGCCTCATCACCGGTCGATACCCTCACCAACATCGCGTCACATCCAACGATCCACCTTTGCCACCCGGCATGAAACCACAGGAGTTTTATCGCTCCGCAGCTTTCGAACAAGGTCGAGCGAGGATGTCGCAGCACCTGGCGGCAGCCACCACGCTTCCCAAACTGCTTGGCGAATCAGGGTACCGTTCGCTGCAAACCGGCAAATGGTGGCAAGGCCATTTCTCTCAAGGCGGATTTACAGACGGTATGACCCAAGGGGGACGACATGGCGACGATGGACTAACCATCGGACGGAAAACGCTTGAGCCAATCAAGACTTTTCTAGACTCATGCAATGATTCCAAACAGCCGTTCCTGATCTGGTACGCGCCGATGATGCCTCACGATCCGCATACCCCACCAGATCGTTTACTCAACAAATACAACGTTCTAACCGATTCGATTCACATCGCTCGCTACTGGGCTATGATCGAATGGTTCGATGAAACCGTTGGCAACATCATGGACGAACTCTCTCAAAGGCAATTGCTCGAGAATACAATCGTTGTTTACGTAGCGGACAATGGCTGGATTCAAAGTCAGGATAATGCTCGGTATGCTCCCAAGTCCAAGCAATCCCCGTACGATGGTGGATTACGCACTCCGATTATCGTGAATTGGAAGGGCCATATTGAGCCACAAATCTCTAGTCACTTGGCGCAGTCCATCGATATTGTCCCAACCCTTCGAAAAGCGTTACAGCTACCCGCAGACGATTCGCTTCCTGGAATTGATCTGCTCGACGAAAAATCCGTCGCGCGGCGAAGCACCATTTTCGGCAGCTGCTTTTCTCACAACTCAAATGATCTAGACGATCCAAGTCGCAGCTTGCGATGGCGGTGGATGATCGACGGAAACACCAAATTGATCGTTCCCAATCCAGAACTAGAACCCAATGGTAGTGTAGAACTGTTCGATCTCGAACAAGACCCGTTTGAAAACAACAATTTGGCCGATCGCGATTCTGATCGTCTTAAAGAAATGACCAAGGCCCTGGACTCTTGGTGGAATCCAAACTGAACTAGCCACACAACAGGTTCCTGTGTCACTCGCTTTGCATGCCCAGCGAGTCGATGTCTACTCTCGTCCCTTGGTATCCCTCAGAGAATCAATTAACCACGAAGAACGGGAAGAACACGAAGGAAATCAAAAGCGATGAAATCGATCCATGCTTTTAAACCTTGGTCTTCCCTCTTCGTGCTCTCAGTGTCCTTCGTGGTAAAAAAAGATCCAATCACGAAGACGTTGGCCCCGATGAGGACTACATCCCTACAGCCAATTGACCGATAAAGACATTTCGCAATGTCTTTTGCATTGCGACAAAAAAACACCTCCGAGTCCATGATCGGACCGGAGGTGCATCTACCTAGCAAATGATTCGCAAAGCGATCATTAGATCGCCAACAGCGTCTCGCATTCCTTTGCCAATCTCTTTCGCGCCACGTGCAATCGTCGCTTGATCGTTCCGATCGGTGCATCGAATGCATCGCTCATCTGGTTGAGGCTCTGGCCGTCCAAGTAGAACGCGACCAACGTTTGCCGATCGAGATCTCCCAACCGCCCCAAGCCTTGATGAACCTGCAACTTTTGCTCGCCGCTCAAAACAGCTTCCAACGGATCGCTATCGCAAGTCACCGTGGCCTCGAGAATCTCGTGATCCACAGCGGTCGGCTTTGGCCGTCGCGTTATCCGATTGATGGCCATTCGGTGAACAATCTGACGCAACCATCCACCGAACGCTTCGGGAACTTGCAATTGGTCCAGTCTTCGAAACGCTTGAATGAACACATCTTGGCTCAGCTCCTGCGCTTCGTCCCAGTTCCCTAATCGCTTGTAAGCGATCGACAACACATGCTGCTGGAACCGGCAATACAACTGGTCCATTGCGTCGCGATCTCCGGTCTGCGCTTGCGTTACCAAATCCAGGACGCTGGTTTCCGAAAGATCTTGGTAAGTATACTTTTCAGTAGCGGTTACAGTCATAATCAACTCATTTCTCGTTGAAGACCAACACGCAGCGAATGCTTTTATGTGCAATCGCAAGTGAATGGTCTCGGGCCTA